>JBFFCR010000081.1:0-11883 GCA_041559855.1 Anaerolineae bacterium
CTGCATGCCCAGGGCGAGGGCGATGGTTACCACTGCCGGCAGCCCCTCGGGTACGGCGGCGATGGCCAAGCTCACGGCTACCATGAACATCTCGATCAGCTTGGGAACGGTCTCCTGGAGGCCGAAGTAGGCCCCAGGTCCCTGGCTGAATAGGAGCCCGAGCTGCGTGTCGCGCACCACTCCGAGCACACCAACCAGACCACAGATGACCAGGGTGATTAT
Source organism: Anaerolineae bacterium (assembly GCA_041559855.1). Lineage (GTDB taxonomy): Bacteria > Chloroflexota > Anaerolineae > JAAYZQ01 > JAAYZQ01 > JBFFCR01. The sequence goes on from JBFFCR010000081.1 coordinate 223, forward strand.
GCCCAGCGTCTTGCCTAGCTGGTCCAGCTTGATCTGGAGCGGGGTGGGCTCTTCTTCGTACGACTGGATCATCTCGGCAATCTTGCCGATCTCGGTACTCATACCGGTCGATATCACCAACCCCTGCCCGCGCCCGTAGGTGATCACGGTGCTCATGAAAGCCATGTTGTGCCGGTCGCCGAGAACCGCCTCGGTCTTTAGGAGATCGCGCGCGTCCTTGCCCACTGGTACCGATTCGCCAGTCAGCGAGGCCTCCTCGATGCGTAGGTTCGCGCTCTCGACCAGGCGCACATCAGCGGGAACATAGTTGCCGGTCTCTAGGATCACGACGTCTCCCGGCACCAGGTCGCTTGAGGGGACGGTCTGTGTGTAGCCCTCGCGCAGGACGCGGGCGGTCGGCGCCGCCATTTTCTTCAGCGCCGCCAGCGCCTCCTCAGCCCGGCCTTCTTGCACCACGCCCAGGACGGCATTGAGGATCACGATGGTCATGATGGCGATGGCGTCGATGAACTCTGTGGTGTCGCCGGAGCGGCTGAATTCGCTCCAGCCGATCAGCGCCGAGACGATGGCAGCGACGATGAGGATGATCACGAGGAATTGGTTGAACTGGTCAAGGAGCATGTGCCAGAAGCTGCGCCGCGGCGCTTCGCGGAGCTCGTTGGTTCCGAATCGCTCACGCCGCACGCGAACCTGTTCAGCGGTCAAGCCCCGCTGAAGGTTAGTCTCAAGGGCATCGGCAGCCTCGGCGGCGGTCATGGTGTGCCAGCTCTGCTCTGCGGTCATGTCTCGCTGCAAACTCCCCGGGTTATGGTCCTTTGCCCTCCCGCACGCCATCGGGCTTGCGGAGGGCTGCGGGCCCGGAGCGATTCCGTGCCAAGATCTGCCGGGCCGCGGCGCCCATTATACCAGCTTTTCAGATACAAACCAATTCCTTACCCTTGCTCGTCCCAGGATGTTGCGTGTGGTGCGCTGGCTCGTGAAGAAAGGCCTGCAGGCCCACAAGTTGAGAGGAGCTTGGTCTGCGCCTGGCGATTCCCGGCAAGTCGTGATAGAATCGAGGGGCCGGTGACCTGCGCCGGCAAGTCTCAGGGGAGCCCAGGGTGAGCATCGTGGATGAGAGCGCAGCATACCGAGAGGTAGAGGCCCAGATCGGGAGGGGGGCGGGGAACATCGCCGCCACCAACTTTCGCTACCAAACCTGGCTCACCGAGATGGTAGCCAGCGCAGCGCGGGCTATGCAAGTCAGTCTCCGCAGCGCTTGGCTGCTCGTCGAGATATGGAATAACGGCACAACCGTGTGGCAGTCACCTGAAGGGGAGCGGGCGGCGACCGTAACCTCAGAGCATGAGATACGGGTGGAGCGCCGCACGTTCTGAAGTGGGGCCAGCCTTGAAGCGAGCTACCCCTCCCATCCTGGCTCCTCCGGAAGAGCGAGGATCGCCAGGATGGGAGGGGTCGCGGTAAGCTATGACCCCGCCGAGGTCACAGCACCAGGTGGTTCACATTGCCCAGATAGCGTGTGCCTTCTGCGGGCTCTTCCTCCTCGTCGGCGCCGATGACCCCTTCGTTCATGCCCAGTCGCGCCTGGATCGCACCCTTTTGCTGGGGCGTGCACCTTATCGCGCCCATGTTGTGCACTTTGGCCAGGCGACTGGCCAGCACGCCCGGTTCCAGTTCCTGATCGATCGACAGTGCGCCGGTGACGACCAGGGTGGCTTTGCCGTCCAGGTATTCGAACCGCGATGCGGAGAGTTGGTCACCACCGTCCACGAGCCACAGTTCCCCCTCGTAGAAGATAGCCCGCGTCTCCAGCAGGTTGCACTTGTGGCTCATGATCCCCTTCAGCGCTGCCGGGCAGAGCAACAGGTCCCTTGCGATCAGTTGCTGGACCCCCTCCGCCAACAGGTCAGGACTGGCATCGCGAGCCACCTCCACGCGCTCGAGGCAGTACAGGTTAGGCGACGGGAGGGCAGCAATCATTGTGTCGTCCAGCACCAGCGGCTTGGACACCAGGGCGTATCCCTCAGGGATGATGGTCATTTTGCGCGAGCCATTGGCCAGCCGGGCCTGGATAAGCTCGGCATTCGCCTGGTGCACGCGGATGCCACCGTTGACGTGGAGCTGCGCGATCTTTTGCTCGATCAATTCGTTGGGCAGCGCCTCGGGCAGTCGCAGCGACCCGAGGACCACGAGCTGTGACCCGTCTTCGAGTCCCTTCAGAAAGGTTTCGTCCATGGTCAGCGACCCCATGATCAGCCGCCCTGACGCAGGATAGGATGTGCTCTGCCCCACTAGTTGGGTGGCCTTGGACTGTATGGCTCCCAGAACGGGCTCGGGACACAGGATTTGCCCTACTACGACCAGGCCCGCGAGGCCTGCCTTCACATCCTCAGCCGTCACCTCGGGCTTTACCAGGACTTGCCCACAGACGATCAGGAATGGTGGGTGCTCCTGCGCCGCAAAGTACTCGCGGTTGATCACCACCTGCCCGGTGACCACTTGCGCCTCCCGGGGCGCTTCCACCGAGACGTTGATGTTCCCGGTGTTCAGCATGGGGATCAGGGATGCCGTCTCGCGCGAGTGGATCAGGATGTTCACGTTGCCGATCCTGGCGATGCCCGCGAGGGTCTCTGCCGTCGTTTCCCGGATGTCGAGAACGTTGGCGTTACCGATCACCGTGCCTGGTTCAATTGCTGTCTTGTCCATCGTTTGCCTCCTCTTGCATATTGGATTCGGCGGGAGTGTGCTTGCCCAAGCTAGTACGCCGATCGGAGGGCACCGGGATCAGGATTCCAACTCGGGATGATGGGTCCGCAACCACTTGCGAGCCAGGTATAGCCGGGAGCGAACGGTAGCTGCCGGGATGCCGTACTCACCTGCAATCTCCTCGCTGTTCTGGCCCAGGACGTAGCGCCTGTGCAGCACGTCGCGATACCGCTCCGGGGCAAGATCCAACATGTCCTGAAACGGCATGGCGGCTGGCGCTGCTGGCTCGAGGTCTGTTTCCCACGCCAGGTTTTGGTAGACAGCCTCCTGGCGCTCGCGACGGCGCTCCCCATCGATGAATAGGTTCTTGAGGACGCGATACATCCACGCCTGCCTCTGGTAGGAATTCAGTTGCTGTAGTAGCACGAGGTTTCCCATCGCTCGTATGAGGGTCTCCTGAACCAGATCGTCGGCTCGATCGTGGTCACGCGCGAGGTTGACTGCATAGCGATGCAGTTTTGCCTCGAAGAGGTCGTACAGATCCTGGATCGTCAGCTCGGAGCTGAGCGATGATTCCATGGTTGGTGTTGGCCTCCGTCGAACCTGTTCTCAAAGCGCGGTAGAGCTGCCGGCACCAAGGCCCCCGAGCCCTGACCGGATGGGCGCGGCGGATCAGGTCCTCCAACTCACTTCTCTGCTTGTGTTCCCCATCATACAACGCGATGATGTGACTTGCCAAATACTGACCTGGACTATACATTTCTCCCTCCTCAGCGCACTCGCTTGGGCAAACACGCTCCCGCCGTTCTACTCCTATGACGAATGGGAGGGGCCAAGTGTTTAGATTTTCCGCAGTAAGAGGGGGGATCCTGGAGACCCGGCGCTGCTCTTCTACTTCTTGGGGAGTAGGAATCCGGTGCGCGCCCTGTACTGCTCGCAGGCCACGCTGTAGCGCGTCACAAGATCCCGTTCTCTGGTACGCAGATCCCGGTAAAGATAGGGATCCGAACCAGCGAATAGAGGGCCGGAAGGGGGAGGGGGACCGAGGAGCAGATGACATAATCCATCGTGGCCAGGGTCCTCAGTTCGGCGACGGCCGTGCGGAACCGGGAGCAAAGGCGGTATGCCCGCGGACAGATACGGGCCTCCAGGGCGGCGGGCCCGGCGCTCTGCACATAGTAGTAGGCAGAGAGCGCCGCGGAAATGACGAGCACGGCACAATTGGCCCAGGCCGTCGCGAGTTTCTCCACAGTATGGCAGCGTGATCAGGGCGCTGTGGTCGAGAACTGCCTCCCATCCTCGTGGCAGAGCAGCTGTACGGCGTGACGCCCCGAGTAGAGGCAGGGTGGTACGCCGCCACCGGGCATGACCCATTGGCCCGCCATGGCAAACCCAGAGAGGCCGGGCAAGGTCCGCCTGAGCGATTTCGTCATGGCTTCCGTCGTCATCAGCCAGCCTCCCCAGGAGCCCCTGTGGTTGCGTGTATAGCGCCAGGTTGTGTAGGGCGTGGCGACGTCAGTCACCTCCACCCGGGAGGAGATGCCGGGATGGTGCGCCTCCAGGCGCGCCAAGGCCTCCCGGGCAATGCGTTCCTTCTCCGCGTCGTAGCCTGCCCGGTCCTGTCCTTGCAGATCGTTCCAATAGTCCCACGAGGTCTCGAGCTCTACCTGGAGCACGGTCCTGCCCGGCGGCGCAAAGCAATCGCCGTAGTTGAACGTGCGGAGCATGATGGCCTTGATCGTGTTGGGGCCGATCGACAGTGGCTGCTCCAGAAAGATGGTGGTAAAGGGCGGCAGATCAGGGAACTCTTGGGCCACGCCATAGCTGATCAGCAGCAGAGGGTCGAAGGTCTTCCAGGTGGCGTACCGTGTCTCGATAGCGGCGCTGAGGTAGCGTCCCCCAAGCATCTCGAATATGGTGCTGTACCCATCTGCAGCCGAGATCACGGCGCCGGCGCGATGCTCGCTCCCGTCTGCCAGACGCACTCCGGTGGCCCTGTCGTCCTTCACGAGGATCTTCTCGACCGTCGCCTGGTACGTCACCTCGCCGCCGAGGCCGCGGTAGCGGTGCTCCATCGCCTGCACAAAGTCGCGGCTGCCTCCCTCAATCAGACCAAGCTGATTGTCGGCGAGCAGGGCCATGATCATAAAGATAAAGTAGACCGGGACCTGGGGCATAAAGAGCCCCTCCAGGCAGGTACGCAGCACCGGCTCGTGCACGTCCTTGCAGTAGCTGCGCACCGTCCGATTGTACTTGCCCGCCAAGAACCTGAACATGCGTCGCATGGCCCACAGGTCCTTCACCTGGTCTAGCCGGCCGGCCAGTTCCGGGGGCTTGCCCATGCCAATCTCGCTCATGTCCAGCTCCTGCAGGGCCCGGCCGCCGGCAACCAGCTCGTCCACGAGCCGGGCGTCGGCAGGGGACAGAGCCTTGAGGGATTCCGACCACTGGTCGAGGTCGTCGCCGAGGAGCACGGTGTGACCGCTTGCCTCGTGGGTAAACCGCCCATAGCTGGGCAGATCCACGAACCGGCAGTGGGGCAGGATGCCCAGTTCCCGGTACAGATTGTACAGCTTGGTGCCCGGCTTGTGGCTCATGACAAAGTGAATGCCGCCGTCGATCAGGTACTCGCCGCGCTTCCACCAGGCTGCCACCCCGCCGGGTTGCGCATGATGCTCAAAGATGTGGCTCCGGTAGCCGTTCATCTGTGCATAGCAGCCTGCGGAAAGGCCGGATAGTCCCGCACCGATGATGATCAGCGATTTCTCGGGCACCTGTTCCTCCCTTTTGAGGTCCTCAGAAGATGGCTGGTGCTCGCGTCTTCTACTCCATCTGGGGTAGGTTTCTCCTCTGGCTACAGCTCCCCGTACACCGTGGCAGGGGCCAGGTACTCTGGGAAGCGACTTCTCAACTGGTCGCGGGCCAGGTAGCAGAGGTGGCAGGCATCGATGTACGTGTCCTCATGGGGAAGGTCATACCGCTGGACCAGGGCTACCGGGCCGCTCTCCATGAGAGGACCGATGATGGGATGGGCAGCAGGATCGTAGCTGGCAACGATCTCTTTCAGCGGCTGCTGCCAGAGATTGCCCATGAGCACCCCCTGGCAAAGATGCACATGGCCAAAGGCGTCAACGTGCACGCGGCCCGGATTGGCGAAATCCTCGCATGGGCATTCGACGAACTCGGTCCAGGGCTGCCGCGGCACGCCCTCTGCGAGTTTGGCCACGGCTCGACCCCGGAAGCGGACCTGCCCGCCCGTGATCGGTTCGCCCTTCTCAGAGGGTGTGTAGCTATTGCACCCTTGAGGGATCTCGATGACGCTCAAGTACTGGGGGATGCCCAGTTGCTTCGCTGCCTCTATGCCGTTCTTCGCGAGCTGGGTCATCATCGCCTCGCCATGGAAGAGGTCGCTGGACAGGCTGAGATCGTTGACGCCGATCTCGGCAATGGGACGCAGCCAGTGGACGGCATCCTCGACCGATGTGGCCCAGTAGCTGTTCGTGACAATGCCTCGCCTGAAGCCTAGTAGCGCGGCCTCACGGAGGCCCTCGACCATGATGGGGTAGAATAAGAAGGGCTCTCCCCCTTCAAAGTAGACGACTTCCACGGTGCCCAGTTCCTGTCCCTGCCGGAGCACATCCCGGATCTGAGACAGGGTGAAGGTTCCGCGGGCAGCCGGGCTGCCCCACACAAAGCAGTGATCGCATTCGTCGGTACAGCGGTAGCTGAGCAGAAAGTGGATCCCGGTGAGCTTCATTTCACACCTCTCCTCTCTTCACATGCACCCCTGCTACGTCTTGGCGCTGCACAGTATGCTGGGCGAGCGGTTCATTGCTCGTCACCAGGCTCGAGGACGCGCGGGTTGAGCAATGATAATGTCCTCAGCATGCGGCCTGGTGGCACGTCCTCATGGATAGTATATCCTGCCAGTGTTCACCTGTCAATGGGGGCGAAACTGTGGCCCTGTAGTGCACCTTGGTGGTGATCGCGAAGGATCAAGACGACTACAGCAGTCGGCAATTGCGCGACGTTCGAAATGACGCTGTACAGGACGGCTTGAGCGGAGAGGCTCTGTTTCGTGAGTTGCAAATCCGCAACCTCTCGGGTACAATGGGCACGTACCCCGCGGGCCAGTCGCGGTGGGCCGCCAAAAGACAAGTAGGAGGAGGGATCTCATGCCAAGCCGTGAGGATGCCTGGAAGCTGCTAAACGAGTATACCGAGAACCAAAACCTGGTTCGCCACATGCTGGCTGTCGAAGCGAGCATGCGAGCCTACGCCGTAAAGTACGGCGAGGATGAGGAATTGTGGGCCACCGTCGGCCTGATCCATGATTTTGACTACGAGCGCTACCCTGACCTGTCGGTGGAGGGGCACCCCGTGGTCGGCGCGCGCATCCTGCGCGAGCAGGGTTGGCCCGAGGAGATCGTTCGCGCCGTGTTGGCCCATGCTGGCGAGTACACAGGCGTTCAGCCCGAGTCGCTGATGGAGAAATGCCTCGTTGCGGTGGACGAGCTGACCGGGTTCTTGGTCGCTGTTGCTCTGGTGCGTCCCTCCAAGGACATCCGTGACATTACCAAGATACGGTCAGTCAAGAAAAAGTGGAAGGACCGGTCCTTTGCGGCTGCCGTGAACCGGGAGGAGATTGAGCACGCCTGCGCGGACTTGTGCGTGGATCTCTGGACGGAGCATGTCCCGCTGGTCCTGAATGCGATGCAGGGCTGCGCCAGTGATCTGGGACTGGACGGGCAGGCCGGCGCCGGGGATCAATGACCGGATCCGACACCTGAGGGAGGATGGCAGCTCAGATGCGCACCAACTAAATCCCGAGGAGAGCATGCCTTGAGAAGCACAAGGGCCGCACTGCTGGCCTGTCTTACCGTGATTGCTGTTTTGACGCTGCCCGTGTCGGGGCAGACGCTCTCGCCTGAAACGGAGGGTCAGGTATCGGCTACATCCCCAACTGACGCGCTGGATTCGCTCCAGGCAGGCTCATGGAATATCGAGCTCGTGGGCCAAATCGGTGGCAAAACCACCGCCGCAGTTGTCACAGACAGGTATGCCTATGTAGGGGTGGGACTTCGCGTGGCTGTCTTGGACATCCTGGACCCGAGCCAGCCCAACATGGTAGGGCAGACAGAGTTCCTGGCCGATTGGGTTGGGGGCATGGCGATGGCAGGCAGCCATCTCTTCGTCGCCGCGGTGGAGGCCGGCCTACAGATACTTGACATCTCGAACCCGACCCAGCCAATCAGTGCGGGCAGCTACGACACCTCAGGCTCTGCGCTTGGCGTAGCTGTACGCGGGGGCTACGCCTACATCGCAGACTACCAGGATGGTCTGCGGGTGATAGAGATCACGGACCCAACAAGCCCGGTAGAGGTCGGCTTCTACGACACGCCAGGACTTGCCATTGATGTGGAGATCGCGGGGCTGTACGCCTATGTCGCTGATGACCAGGCTGGACTGAGGATCGTGGACATCTCCGATCCGACCGAGCCCGTGGAGGTAGGTTCTTTCGATCCGCAGTACGGTACCGTCATTGATCTGGCTGTAGCCGGGCACCATGCCTATCTTGCGGACTCTCCCTACGGCCTGCGGATAGTGGACGTCTCGGACCCGAGCCATCCAACTGAGGTGGGTTTCTATGCCACGCTCGCGAATCCGTCCAGTGTGACAGTGGTTCAAGATCATGCCTACCTGACCGAGCGGCCTGGCGCTGGGCTGCGCGTGGTGGATGTCTCCGACCGATCCCACCCGGTAGAGGTAGGCTTCTGTGGAACGCCGGGAGATGCCAACGATGTGATCGTTGAGGGGGACCTTGCTCTCGTGGCTGGAGGTGCGACTGGCCTGCGCATCATCAGCATTGCTGACCCCACTGATCCAACGGAGATTGGCGCGCATGATCCGCTGGCCGAGCCTGAGAGCCTCGTCATGGTTGGACAGTATGCCTACTGCACCGATGGCGAAAGCGGCCTGCGCGTTGTCGATGTCTCAGACCCAGTGCACCTGAGGGAAGTGGGCCATTACGACACGCCTGGGTATGCCCGAGGTTTGGCAGTCGCGGGAACCCATGCTTACGTCGCCGACTCAGAGGCCGGCGGCCTGCGTATCATAGACATCTCGAATCCATCAAATCCCTACGAGATTGGGTGCTTGGACACGCCAGGCCAGGCAGTGGACATAGAGGTTGCGGGCGACTATGCCTATCTCCTGGATGGTTATGAGGGCCTGCGCATCATTGACGTTGCAGTTGCGGAGACCCCGGTCCAAGTTGCTACGCTTGGAATGCCTGGATGGGGCACAAGTGTCACCACAATGGACGACAGGGCCTACATCGCCATATACTGGGAAGGCATGCTAATCGTCGACATATCCGATCCAGAGTCACCCGTGCGGACGGGTTTCTTGCCCACGCCTGGGAGCGCCTATGCTGTGGCCGTTGAAGAACACCATGCGTACCTGGCCGATGGCTTGGAGGGTCTGCAGATCGCAGACGTCTCGAATGCAAGCGCGCCGACGTTGGCTGGCTTCTACGACACGACTGGACAGGCATTGGATCTGGCCTTATCGGGACGCTATGCCTACGTTGCCGACAATTGGGGAGGGTTGCAGATCATCGATGTCTCGGACGCCACCCGCCCGATCCTTGCCGCTTCACATCCGATACCAGGCAGGTCTGCTCGACGGGTTGCCGTAGACGGCAAGTATGTGTACGTGGCAAACGGAGCGGGTGGCCTCATGGTGTATCTCGTGGAGCCTGGGTTCAAGCTCTATCTCCCGCTCGTGGTTCGGGGGATGTAGCGTCCGCCAATAGCAGCCTCCGTTAGAATGGTGCCCACGGGTGCCGGCCCGGCAAAGCAGGGGGCACAGGGTATCGCGCTTGCGTTTCTAGCACGGCGCCAAAGAGGCAGGTATATCACTGCCTTCATGCCTTCAGGTAGTCGGTGTTTCCGTGGTACCAGCCTGGCAGTATAGGATCGCATTGCCCTGCTTGCCTACTGCTTCGATCTCGCCCATCTCCCGCAGACAATAGGCCATCCGCTGGGCCAGGCGGCGGGGTCTGGCAATGGCAGCAGCCAGGTCGGCAGTGGAGAACGGCTCTTCGAGGCAGGGCGGCAGTAGCTCCGCCATTTCCCCCGGTGTGGAGAACCGCTGTTGATCCAGGACCTCCAGCAGGCGTCGTTCGTGGGTTACCCAACCTCTTCGTCGCCAGGCGCGAGTAGCGTCGTAGCGACGCACCTCCTCTTCCCGTGTAAGGAGCACCTCTAAGGAAAAGTTCGGGTGGGCCAGTAGTCGGGGGAAGCTAACCAGTTCGCCAAAGATGTCCTCGATCGCTCCCCGCTTCGGTGACCGGCGGCGGCCCAGCACACTGCAGCCATCATCGGCAAGTCTGACGATCCACTTCTCGCGTGGAATCGGAACCACCAGTCGAATCGGCTGCAGGTCGGCCAGCGCGGGCAGCTTCCGTTTGAGGGACGAGAGGCTACCGGTCTGGATCTCGATCAGCAGACCATCGCGCACGATGTCGATGATGAATCCTTCGACCGAGACCTCCAGACGATCGCCGGGGCGGGTGTACCAGCTCTTCAGGGCCGCATGCAGGGGACCCTCATTCAGCGTACTGATCTGATTCGCTGGCTCTGTGTCGTTCATGGGCTTGGTCCCTCTGTGGCCCGTCCGTCGTTTTCTGTGTCAAACTGCATCTCGTAGAGCTGGGCGTATAGCCCGCCTCGGGCCAGGAGTTCTGCGTGGGTACCCTCCTCGACGAGCCGTCCCTCATCGAGCACCAGGATCTTGTCGGCTGCCAGGATGGTGGACAGACGATGGGCGATCACCAGACTGGTCCGGCCTTCCAGAAGCGGTTCCAGCGCCGCCTGGATGAGGGCCTCGCTGCTGGAGTCCAGGTGGGATGTGGCCTCGTCCAGAATCAGGATGCCCGGATCCTTGAGGATGACGCGAGCAATGGCCAGCCTCTGCTTCTCGCCTCCGCTCAGGCGGTAGCCGCGCTCGCCCACCAGTGTGTCGTAGCCATCCGGTAGCCCAGCGATGAAGCTGTGGATGTTGGCGGCCCGGCAAGCTGCCTCCAACTCGTCCTGTGTGGCATCGGGCTTGGCGTAGAGCAGGTTGGCACGGACCGTATCGTGGAACAGATACGTCTCCTGGGTAACCATGCCCACCTGCAGAGCCAGCGACTCCTGTGTTACGTCGCGGAGGTCGTGTCCGTCGATCGTGATCCGTCCCTGAGTAGGGTCGTAGAGCCGGGGCAGCAAGTAGGTGACCGTCGTCTTGCCCGCACCACTGGGCCCGACAAGGGCAGCCAACTGCCCGGGCTGTATCTCGAACGAGAGGTCGGCCAGCGCCCAACGGCGACTGGCGGCCGGCCCCACCGGGGCAGTGAGCTCTTCTCGGCCGTCCGTCTCGCCATCGGGCCCAGCCAACAGAAGAGATGCCTCTGCCTCCGAGTCGGGGTCGGCCAGGTAGCTGAAGGATACCTCATCGAAGCGCACAAGCCCCTCTACAGCGTCCAAGCCCACGGCCCCAGGCCGATCCTGTATCTCTACGGGTAGGTCCAGGTACTCGAACACCCGCTCAAAGCTGACCAGGGATGTGGCGAACTCGACTTGGACGTTGGACAGGGCAGAGATCGGGCCGTACAGCCGGGTGAGATAGGCGGCAAAGGCCACGATAGTGCCTACTGTGATGTCACTGCTGAGGACCAGATGGTCGCCTGACCAGTAGATCAGCGCGGTTCCGATGGCGCTGGCGATACTCAGTCCCAAGAAGAACCAACGTCCTACCAGGGCGCGCCGCACGCCGATGTCGCGAACACGGCGGTTGGTCTCGCGGAAGCGGTCCACCTCCTGGCGCTGGCGGCCGAAGGTCTTGACCAGCAAGGCTCCGTTGATGCCCAGTGTCTCGGTGATCTTGCTGCTCATGTCCGCGTTGTATTCCA
>JBFFCR010000082.1:0-11880 GCA_041559855.1 Anaerolineae bacterium
CGTACCGAGGACATGATCTTCTCGGGCAGCTCGCAGCGAGCGCGGCTGGGCATGGCCTCGGCTTCGCTGACGATGGACAACGCCGATGGCTGGCTTCCGGTCGAGTTCTCGGAGGTGACTATTACCCGCCGGGCGTTTCGTTCGGGCGAGAACGAGTACCTGTTGAACGGAAGCCGGGTGCGGCTGCGCGACATCAGCGAGCTGCTGGCCAAGTCGGGTCTGGCGCGGCGCACCTACACGGTGGTGGGACAGGGGCTGGTGGATGCTGTGCTCAGCCTGCGGGCCGAGGACAGGCGAGCCCTCTTTGAGGAGGCGGCGGGCATAAGCCTGTACCAGGCCAAGCGCGCCGAGGCGCTGGCGCGTCTGGAGGAAACACGCTCGAACCTGTTGCGCGCCAACGACATCATCAACGAGATCGCGCCGCGCATGCGCCGCCTGGAGCGAGAGGCCGAGCGTGCCGGGCACTATGTGCTGCTCACCGAGCAGTTGCAGGGGCTGTTGCGGACCTGGTATGGCTTTCGCTGGCGGGATGAACAGCAGAGCCTGCGCCGCGCCCGTGACGCTCGGGCACGCCGCGAGGATAGAGTGGCCCGCCGCCGCGAAGCACTGGAGGACCTGGACCAGCGGATCCAGGATCTACGGGCGCGGCAGGCGCAGCTGCGCGAGCAGTTGTCGGCCTGGCGGGAGGAGAGCGGGCAGCTCTACCGTCAGATGGAGGAGGTGCAGCGCAACCTGGCGGTGTGGCACGAGCGGGAGCGATTGATCGCGCGGCAGAGGGATGAGCTGGAGGTCGAGCTGGCCCAGTTTGATCAACAGGCTCAAACTACGGCCGAACGGATCGAGGCTGCCACAGCAGAGGTCGATGCAGCCCAGCAGGTACTCGGCGAGAAGGAGGCCCTTGCGGCCGATGCTCAAGGACTTTTGGACGCACACGAGGGAGAGCGGGACGCGGTGGCCCGGCAGGCGAGCGAGGCCCAGGCGCGTGCCCTGGATCTGGTGGCGCAGGTAGCCGAGCGCCAGAGCCGCCTGGATCAGCTTGCAGACCGGCGCGCAACGCTGGCGACCGAGCGCTCCGAACACCAGGCCGCCGTTGTCGACCTTGAGGTCCGCGTAGGTGAGCTGCGCAAGCGCATCGAGGCTGCGGAAGGGGAGCAGGCCCGCATCGGGGCGGAGCGGGGTGCGCTTGAGGCCGAAGCCGGGCGGCTTGGTTCCTCTCTGGGGGATCTCCAGGAGCGCCAGGCGGGGCTGCGCGCTGCCCATGCCGAGGGACAGCGCGGGCTGGAACGCATGCAGGCCCGCTACGAATCGTTGGAGCGCCTGCGGGCGGAGGGAGAGGGGCTCCATGCCGGCGTGCGGTCCGTGCTGCAGGCTGGCACCCTGCCGGGGATCCTGGGCACGGTGGCCCAACTGCTGGAGGTCCCGGCCGAGTACGAAGATGCGATCGAAGTGGCGCTGGGCGGGCACCTCCAGGACGTGGTGGTCGAGTCCTGGTCCGATGCCGAGACGGCCATCACCTTCCTGCACAAGGGCGAGCGGGGCCGGGCTACCTTCCTACCGGTGGGGACGCTGCGACCGTCCGCGCGCCTGGACCTGCCGGTGGACGACGGTCTGTTGGGCATTGGCGCCGATCTGGTGCGTGCCGAGAAGCCGCTAGGGCCGGTGGTGGAGATGCTCCTGGGCAGAACCGTGGTGGCGCGCGATCTGAAGGCAGCGCGCCGCATCTTTGAGCGGCTCGCGGGCGGCTTTCAGATTGTGACGCTGGCGGGCGAGGTGCTGCGCTCCAGCGGGTCGGTGACTGGGGGCAGGGGGCAGGGCCGTGCGCAGGGGCAGGTGCTGGCTCGCGAGCGCGAGTGGCGCGAACTGCCCGACCGGCTGGCTGAGGCCCAGGGAGCTGTCCAAGAGGTGCTGGCGTCGATCGAGAAGGCGGAGGCCGAAGAGTCCCAGATGCGCGCCCGGCTGGCAGGGCTCGATGGGCAGCTCCGGGACCAGGAAAAGGCCTTGCTCCAGGCGGAGGTGCAGCGGCGCGACCTGGAGCGGGATGCAGAAGAGGTCGCGCGGCAGGTCACCTGGCGGCGGGGTCTCATCGCGCAGATCGATGATGAGGTCGCCGGGCTCGGCTCCGCGGAGGAGTCGCTGCGCTCCGAGTTGGCGCGGCTGGAGGCGGAAAAGGGCGCGGCGGAGGAGCGTGTCGCAGCGGCGCGGGCAGAGTTGGAGGAGATGCGAGGCGAGCTGCTTTACCAGCGCCTGTCAGAGGCGCGCACGGCGGCAGCGATGGCGCGCGGGCGCTGGGAACACCTTCAGTCTGCGCTCACAGCCCTCAGCGAGGGACGGGAGGGGCTCCGGGCACAGGCTGAGTCCAAGCGCCAGCGTATCGCCGAGCTGGACGAGGAGCAGGCAGAGCTGTCCAAGCAGATCTCGAGCCAGAACTCGGAGCGCACAGTGATCCAGGGCTGGCTTGCTTCGTTGAGTGAAAAGATTGACCCGGCAGCCGCCGAGGAGTCGATGCTGGAGGAGGAGCGCGAACTGCTGGACCGCGAAGAAACCTCCCTGCGGGCCCACCTTCGGGCGGCGGAGAGCAGGCTCTCGGAAGCCACGCTGACGCAGACGCGCCAGGAGGACCGGCTCGACAGGCTGCGCCGGCAGATCATGGATGACTTTGGCCTGGTCGAGATGGAGCCCACCGAGGGGCTGCCGGAGCAACCTCCGTTGCCCCTGGGGGAGATGGTCTCCTCGTTGCCCATCGTCGAGCAATTGCCAGAAGGCCTGGAGGAAGAGATCCACCAGATCAAGGCTCAGCTGCGCCGCATGGGGGCAGTCAATCCCAGCGCGCCCGAGGAATACGCCGAGGTTCTGGACCGTTATACCTTCCTGACCGGGCAGGCATCGGATCTGGAGGAGGCCGCCCAGAGCCTGCGAGAGGTGATCACCGAGCTGGACGAGGTGATGCGCACCGAGTTCTCAGAGACGTTCGAAGCCGTCTCGGCGCGCTTTAAGGAGAACTTTACCCAGTTGTTTGACGGCGGCACAGCCCGCTTGATATTGACAGAGCCCGAAAATTTAAGCCAGACGGGGGTTGAAATTGTCGCCCGCCCGCCCGGCAAGCGGCAGCAGACGCTAGCCCTTCTCTCCGGCGGGGAGCGCTCGCTGACGGCAGTGGCGTTGATATTTGCGCTGCTGGAGGTCAGTCCCCCGCCGTTCTGCGTGCTCGACGAGGTGGATGCCATGCTCGACGAGGCAAATGTGAAGCGCTTTCGTGCCGCCTTGGAGCGCCTCAGCGAGCGCACCCAGTTCATCGTCATTACCCATAACCGGGGTACGATCCAGGCCGCCGACACGATCTATGGCGTTTCGATGGGCGACGATAGCGTGTCGCAGGTGGTGTCGCTGCGCATGGAGGGCGAGCGCATCGCCCGGCCCGACGGGACCACGGTGGATGTGGTGAAGGACGGCTAGGGCGGTATCCTCACGCAAATCCGTCTCGCGTCTGCCTGACGTACCACAAAAAAATCGGTTTCTATAAGAAACTGAGTTTTTCTACGCTCTTGAGTGTCCAGTATGCGGAAG
Organism: Anaerolineae bacterium; assembly: GCA_041559855.1. GTDB lineage: Bacteria > Chloroflexota > Anaerolineae > JAAYZQ01 > JAAYZQ01 > JBFFCR01. The sequence continues at coordinate 3,565 of JBFFCR010000082.1, forward strand.
CCATCCCAGGGGAGAGAGGCAGACCTCCGGGGTTTTCAGAACCTCGGAGGTCCTTTTGATCCCATCGTCATATCAGGGCCTGTCGCCGGCGGCCCAGAACGGCGAGGCCGAGCAACACTACCGTGCCAATCCAGTAGATCGACAACACCCCCATACTGACCTGCTCGCCGGTACCCATGAAATCCAGATAGGGCGTTTGGTTCACCGGCCCGACGTACCACAAGGCCGTGTACACCACTTCAAAGAGCTTGTTGCTGCTGCTCCACACGCCCAGCGCCAGGGCGAGGCTGGGGATGAACAACGCCGCCGTCCCCCACGCTGCCAGGTGCGCCCAGTCTCCAGCCAGCGCGAACCGGATCGCCATACCACTGCCGGTGACGAGGGCCACCACGACGCCAGCCAGCCACAGCGCCGGCAACTGGCGCCCCAGCAGGTGGGGCGTGCTGAACACAAGCTGGTGGGTGTGATGCCGCTCCTCGCGGCAGCCCAGCGACGACCAGAGGGCCAGAGGCCACAGCCACGCCGCAGCCAGTATCCAACGCTGGGCACTTGTGGGGACGGCGATCCCGGCGATGATCAGTCCCAGCGCGGCGAGGAACCACCACCAGGGCGTCCCCTTGAGCAGCAGGCGCAGTTCGGCCAGCAGCAGGGCACCGCGCCGAGGCTGGAATCGCGAGTCCACAGGCGTCAGGGAGACCGGCCCGGCCGGGACAACCGGCTCGATCTGCTCCGCTTCGCGGGGCGGCGGCGCGGCTGTCTCGCGGGCGCGCTTGATCCGCGCTGAGGCTGGATCAAAGCGCCGGAAGAAAACGGCCGCCAGCAGCCCGAGGCCGATCGCTACCCCCAGCCAGATCAGCCGCCCGAGGAGGATGCCGGAGGTCCAGTGAACGCCCTCCCAGACAAAGGTCCCCGAAGGAGCGGCCGGATCGCCCCCTCCGAAGAGAAAGTCCCCCGTATAGTCGGGGAATGCCGCCGCTGTATCCCGCATCATGGCGGACGCAATGACCGAAATCCCCCAGGGGTCGGCGAGAACGGCGATCTGCAGAGCGCCTGGGAGGCTCAGAATCAGAATGCCCAGCCACAAGAAGAAGTAGAGCACGTTGCCAACCGTGCCGCGCAGCCAGGCGATCGTCTCGAACAGAACTGCCAGCGCCGCAATCGTGGCCATGGCCGGCAGTGCGCAGAAGAGGAAAGGGGAGAGGAGCGCCCACAGATCGAGGTGCAACACCTCGGCTCGGATCAACTGCATCGCGACGGAAGCGACGGCGATCACACCGACCATCACTGCCAAAAAGACGAAATTGCTAAAGGCCTTGCCTAATGTGTACACCGGCTTGCTCATCGGCGTCGTCGCCAGGATCTGGCCGACCCGCGTTCGCTCATCTCGCTCGACTGCGTTCTTGACCAGGTAGAAAGCAGGCAGCGAGAGCAGCATTGAGCACAACACCGCTACCGAGCCGCCAACCCACGCGGAGTTGTACACGCCTCGATAGTTGCCCAGCCCCAGCGCGAAGGAACGCACACCTGGGGGTGGGAGGTAGAAATAGGCGACAAAGACGACCAGCCCCAACGTGATCAGAAAGCTGTAGCGGCGCGCCCGCTCGTAAAAGTCAGCGCGCATCAAATGATAGACACGATAAAGCTGGGCCATCATTTCCTCCTTTCCTTTCCAACCCTACCGCAGAGCCTCGAGCGCAGCAACCCGGAGAATCGATCCCCACCCTGCGATCCTGCTCATCCCACCAGGCGGCCTTGCTGTCGATGCGTCAGGTAGAGATAGGCATCCTCCAACGTCGCCGCCACGGGCTCTGCCCCGCCGTCCGGTTTCTGATCCGCCACGACCCGGACATGCACGCCATCGCTCCGCCGCGCCGTGCTGCTGATCAGGTACTGCTGCTTGATCGTGGGCATCTCGGAACTGGTCACGATCCAGGTCCAGACCTTGCCCTCGACCCCTTGCAGGATCACCTCTGGCAAGTCGTGGGTGACGAGATGACCGTGGCTGATGATAGCGATCGAGGTCGCCGTGGCCTCCACGTCCGAGACGATGTGGGTCGAAAGGATGACGATACGCTCCCCCGACAGCTCGGTCAGCAGGCTGCGAAAGCGCACACGCTCTTCGGGGTCAAGCCCCGCCGTCGGCTCGTCGACGATAAGGAGTTGGGGATCGTTGAGCAGCGCCTGGGCAATGCCGACGCGCTGTTTCATGCCCCCCGAATAGCCGCCCACAGGGCGCTTGGCTGCGTCCACCAGATTGACGAGTTGCAGCAGCTCGTCGATCCGCCGCCGCGCCGAACGGCCATCTACCCCTTTGACGGCAGCCATGTATTCCAGGAACTCGACGGCGTTCAAGTGGGGATAGACGCCGAAATCCTGCGGTAAATAGCCCAGGACCTGTCTCAGTTCGTCGGGGTTCTGGGCTATGTCCGTGCCATTCCAGGTGACGGCACCCGCAGTCGCGCGCGTGATGGTCGCCAGGATGCGCATCAGCGTGGACTTGCCAGCGCCGTTTGGACCCAACAACCCGAGGACCCCCGGACCGAGCTCCAGCGTAAAGTTGCGCAGGGCCCAGAAATCGCGGCGGTACTGCTTGCCAACTTTGTCAATCTTGAGCTGCATCTCGCACACTCCTTTCTGTCCTCGTTTCATCTTGCGATGGCCGCCTGACCGACAGCTACAGCACGGCCTGGTTGATCGAGGGCTACTTCCTCAACTCCTCCATCCTGGCTACCACAAGTATAACAGTACACCAGCGGTCTGTCATGGGGCAAAAGGTGTATTCAGAGGTGTATCTTCTGTGACTGCGAGGGGAACAGATTGCAGCGGGTCCGGTTGGCGCGCTTCTGTCAGGGTCCCAGTACGGTTCCTCGCAGTCAGCTTGTCGAAGCGGGGCACGGTAGACGTGCTGCGGGAAGGGTTGGTCCCGCATCCACGCTCCAGCCCGCGCTGCAGGCGTCTTCCGTCTGGCTGTCTACAAAAAAGTCGGTTTCTCCCAGAAACCGAGTTTTTCTACGCCTTTGATCTATGTCACAGTGGTCCGGTCTGTCTGTGATGCCGGGTGACGGAATCCACGAAACGCAGCTAGTCACGTAGAAGCACTCTTGCGACGGATCGAGGCTGGTCCATCTGTCACGGGAAATGCCCGGAGTCTAGGACCCAGAAACAGCCTGCTGTAAGCAGGTATGTGGCGAGTGTTGCGACTGCCTGCTAGAGATCCCTAGAGCGAGTCCGCCAGCGATGCATTCCCCAGAGTCCTCCCATGCGTGCCTTGGACACGGATGTACATCAGCAGGAAACAAGTCAGCGCACTCGAGACCTGGAGCGAGATGGGTCAGGTGTACAATCCGACACTGTCCAGTTGGCCGATGCGCCAGCAGGCAGATCCTGCTATAATGGCTTCGAGGGTTGTGCACTTCCGGTGTGTGTGGCTGGTCCTGAGCCGGAAGCTCAAACGCCGCCGCAGAGCCGGATGGCGGGGGAGAGGTCGTGCAGGTCCTGCTCTGCCCTGGAGGGAGAAAGACCATGAGAAGAGTTTTCTGCTTGTCGGCCCTTGTGTCGCTAATCCTGACTGCTGCTTGTGCGGACAGTCCACCATCACCGACTCCTTCCGACGCAATGCCATGGCTTGAGGAGGAGGTCACCTTCAGCTTCGGGCCAGAGCAGTTGTCCGGGATCCTGACCCTACCTACTGGCGGGGAGTCTTACCCGGCGATCGTGCTGGTCTCGGGCTCGGTCAACACCGCCACGGGACACCGGAGCGGCGCTTCCTCTCAGTACTTCATAGACCATGCCCGCAAGATGGTGCTGGCCGGATTTGCCGTGCTTCGGTATGATCCTCCAGGAGTCGGCCAGTCCACGGGCGAAGCTGGCTTCGAGTCCCTGGATCTTCGTGCTGAGGAGACGACGGCCGCCCTTCAGTATCTTCGCTCGCGGCCGGATATCCAGGCAGACCGGGTGGGCCTGATGGGCTTTAGCCAAGGTGGATGGGTTATCGCCATGGCAGCGGCCCGGTATCCGCAGGAGGTGGCCTTTATCATCACGGTCTCAGGCTCGGGTGTGTCGGTGGCAGCACAGCAGTGGTACAGCATCGAAGCCCAGAGCATCGCTGCCGGCATGTCGGAGCAAGAGGTCGTACAGGCGGCGCTGTTCGGCCGTCTCCTCATCGACTGGCAGCTTGCCACCCCGGTCTACCGCGATGAGAATGAGGAAACGGTGCAATATCTGGGCGAAGGACCCTGGACCCGTTTCATGGCCCTGGTCTACGAGCCGGGAGAGATTACGCCGGCCGAGGGTCTGCGTGCAGGGATAGAAATCCTAAAGTCGATCCAGGACGAGCCGTGGGCCAGGTTCTTGTACCTCAGGGAGCTCGTCCTGCCGCAACTGGAGAGCATCCCGCCAGACCAGGTATTGGCCGTGAAGGCGGAGGTGGGGCAGAGCCTAATGGAGGACCCGCAGGCGTATCTGACCCAGATCCGGTGCCCGGTCTTGGCTTTCTTTGGCGAGGAGGACCTGCTACAGCCCTCGCCGAGGAGCGCCGCCCTATACGAGATGTACCTCACGCAGGCCGGGAACGAGCAGTTCGAGATCGTGATGCTACCCGGCGTGGGGCATTCCATCGGCCTGTCGACGCCGGGCTATTGGGACGTGCTGTCCCGGTGGTTGGATGACCTGTATAGCGGGCGTTAATATTCGGCGGCAGCGGTGATAGCGTGATGAGAGGGAGACCAAGCTGCCAGGCGATTCCCTTCCGTGCAGGGTTTTGGGGAGTTCCTTCCCTTTCGTTGTGAGCTGTTTGATGGTGCGCTCCATGCCTCGACGATTCGTCACCATCTAGATCCCAAGCACTCGCTGCGGCGAGCGCGCAGCGCGTCATCCAGTTTCAGCCGTAGAAGTTGGGTTCAGCTGTTTTGCTCAGGGCGTGGACGATTTCAGCCGGGCCTCGGCGGAGAACTCGCGGAGGCCGGTGTCCATGTAGCCCAGATCCCCGGCGAGACGGATCGATGCCCCGTTTCCCTCTTCGACCAGGTATAGAGGACGCAGCCGCTCCTCCAGTAGGGCGGAGGTGCAGGCCGCGGCGACCGACCGGCCCCAGCCCCGATGGCGCCCGCTGGACTGGACGTGCACAAAGATCTCGGCAAAGATGGGCGAGCGCCAGTTGGTGCCCGAGATGGCGACCACCTGGCCCTGGCTCTCGATCTGGAAGCGGGGTGCGCCGTCGGCGGCCCGCACCTGCTGCACCAGGACGTTGACGATGCGCTGAAAGCGAGCCGGATCCAGACGGTAGATCTGGAGCAGCCTGGGGTGCTCGATCTCGAGGTGCTCGCGCACGGCAGCTGCGAGGGTCACCGGGACCATGACGTGGTAGGCGCGATCGGGGGCCAGTGCCTCGCGGAGCAGCCTGTCGGCAGTGTCCGCGTCCGGGGCGCGCAGGGTAACCAGCGGGCGAAAGAGGTCGGCGCCGGTCTGGCAGACGGCGGCGAACCCGTCCGCGCGGCCCTGGGCGTCGCGGCTGAGGGTGAGGCGAGTGCGCCTGGGGTCATGCCATAGGGCATAATAAGAGGCCAGCGCGTCAGCGGGATCGTGGGGCGACAGCAGGGCGCGCAGCGCCCGCCGCTTTTCGTTCAGATCGTCCGATGCTCTGAATTCCATAGGGGTATGCTGCTCTCGCTGGACTGCTGCGCGGGGCTCAGAGCAACTCTCCTCTGCGCCACAGCCTGGTGAGGCCGAGCCCGATGGCGACGAGGCTGGCCGCGAGGAAAAGCTCGATCACGACCGCCCGGGCCTGAACCACTTGCCAGGCCTGGCCTCCCGCTATGAGCAGGACAAGCACAAGATACAGGGCCGTTCCCCACGTTTTCATGCGCCAGATCCCAACGATCGAGGCAAGCATCGCCAGGCCTGTCACGATCATCCACGAGGCCTCTATGGCGTACAAGAGTCTAAACGTGCTTGTCCCAACGCCCAGGTCAGCGGCGGCAGAGGCCCAGTTGATCTCGCTCATTCTGGTGAGTGCCGCTACGCCGCCCCAGATCCCTATCAGCGCGGACGCCGCGATCCACATCGTTGCTGCAGCGATCCAGCCCGGACGGTGCACCAGATACTTGATCGAGCTCTTGATCTCCTGGAGGTTCACCCCTTCCAACTCTGACTCGGCTTCGGACAGGCTATCCTGGGCCTTGCGGTCGTTCCGCTCGGTCATCATGCCTCCGTTTCGAATGGCTTTGCGCCTTTGGGCTGGGCAGCGGGGCGGGGTTCAGGTCAGCTCCCCGCCGCGCCAGAGCCATATCAATCCGAACCCGATGAGGATGAGGCTGGCTGAGAGAAGGATCTGGATCAAGTCCGTGCCGCCCTGAATCACAAGGAAAACCTGTCCTACTGTCAGGAACGAGACAACCGCGAGATATGCGACTGCTCCCCACTTTTTCATGAGCCATATGCCCACGATCGAGCCCATCATCAGCACGCCGACAGCGAGCATCCCATAGGCATCTGTGGTGTAGATGCTCTTGAGCGCGCTTGCCTCGACTTCGAGGCGAGCGGCGTTGGCGGCCCAGTCAATCTGGGCTATCTGGGCAAGTGCACTTGCACCGCTCCACACCCAAATCAGCGCGACCAGCACGAGCCATATCGCTGCGGCGACGACCCAGCCCGGGCGGCGGACCTGGCTCCCAATTGATGTCCTGACTTGCTTGGCGTTCTCTTTGGTCCGCTCGGGCTCGCCCTCGGTCATGCTTCCTCCGCTTCGACTGGTGTTGCCCGGCCTGTCCACTGGCCCAGGCCTTTTCGCCAGGCAAGGCCCGGCGCGAGCTCGGGTTGTTCGGCATGTCTGCCGGGATGAGGGCAGCTACTTGTAGCTGTGTAGTACCTTCATATAGTTGGCGCGCTCGAACGCTGCCGGTTCGGCCACGGATTTCTGGCTCATGCTGCCCTTCATCTGCTCGATCGAAGCGTACTCGTGCTCCTCCATCCAGGCCTGCACACCTTGCAGGAGGGGAGTGATATGCTCGATGCCCTGCTTGAGCAGCACGGCGCAGACGTTGGCTACATCGGCGCCGACCATCACCGCTTTAACGACGTCCTCGGAGGAGTGGATGCCGCTGGTGAGGGCCATGGAAGCCTCCAGGTGCCCGTAGAGAATGGCGATCCAGCGCAGGGGCAGTCGCATGTCGACGGGCGTGCTCAGTTGCAGGTTGGGCGTCACTGCCAGGGCCTCGATGTCGATGTCGGGTTGGTAGAAGCGGTTAAAGAGCACCAGCGCGTCAGCTCCCTCGGCATCCAGCATCGAAGCGACGTGGGGCATGGCGCTGAAGAAGGGGCTGAGCTTCATCGCCACCGGGATGCTCACATGCTGCTTGACATCCTTCAGGAGCTTGACATAGAGATCCTCCACGTCATAGCTCATCAGGTGACTGTTGGTGGGGATGTAGTAGACGTTCAGCTCGACGGCGTCGGCGCCCGCCTCCTCAAAGCGCTTGGCATAGCGGGTCCAGCCGCCCGGTGTGACGCCATTCAGGCTGGGGATGATGGGGATCTCGACCGCCTGCTTGGCTTGGCGGATCAACTCCACATAGTCATCCGGTTCCCGCCGGTACACATCGTGCGGCGGAAAGTAGGTCAGCGCCTCGGCAAAGCTCTCGGTGCCATAGTCGAGCCAGTGGGCCAGGTTCTCGGCCTCGGTGTCGACCTGCTCCTCGAACAGCGAGTGCAGAACGACGGCAGCAGCCCCGGCATCCTCCATGCGCTTGATGTTGTTGACGCTGGACGAGAGGGGCGACGCGGACGGCACCAGCGGGTTCTTCAGGGTCATGCCCATATAGTTTGTCGTAAGATCGACCATGATTCGTCCTTTCTTGACTGCAAAAAGGACCCCGGAGGCTGCCTGCGGGCGACCCCCAGGGTCTGGATGCTCATTCCTGGGCGCTATAGTCCAGGGAAGCCAGCTGCTCGTACATGCGCCAGCGGGTGTTGACATCCTGCTGGGCCAGGACAAGCAGTCGCTCTGCCTCGTGGGGCTTGGACTGGGTCAGCATCTTGAAGCGGGTCTCGTTGTAGGCATAGTCCTTGAACGAGACCTTGGGCGCCTTGGAGTCGAGTTGCAGGGGGTTGAGGTTCTGGTCGGCGCGGCGCGGGTCGTAGCGATAGAGGACCCATGCGCCCGAGTCCACGGCCAGCTGCTGCTGGTCAAAGCCATACACCAGGTTGTATCCGTGGGCGATGCAGTGGCTGTAGGCGATGATGAGGCTGGGGCCGTCGTACGACTCGGCCTCGACAAAGGCGCGGACGGTCTGGCGGTCGTTGGCGCCCATGGCCACCTGC
>JBFFCR010000083.1:0-11862 GCA_041559855.1 Anaerolineae bacterium
CGGCGCTACTTCTCGCCGATCCACTTGCAGCCTTTCTACCGGGAGCGGTTTGGCTACGAGCGAGGTGACTTGAGCGTCACCGAGTTTCTGGGAGACGTTTCGCTGGCCTTGCCCTTCTCAAGCGTGATGAGCGAGGAGCAGGTGGCTTGGGTCTGCGAGCGCCTACGGGCAGCCGTCGGGGACACTCGCGAGTAGAGCGGGGTAGCCTATGCTGACGTTGCGGAACCGACACTTTTTCCTGATAGACCTTGCGCTGCTGCCTGCAGCTGCTCTCTTGTCCTTTGCCTTGAGGCTGGATGCAACCGGAATGCAGTATTGGATCTCATCCATCTTGGTGTGGGTTGTCCTGTCGGTCCCGATCAAGCTTCTTGCCTTCTACTGGTTTGGGCTGTATAGGCAGTTCTGGCGGTATGCCAGCGTGGATGAGCTGGTACTCGTGGCGTTGGCGACCGCGGTGAGCGAGATCCTGTCGACCGCCCTGCTGTTCGCCGTGGTGATACCGCTCAGCGGGATCACCACGTTCCCCCGCTCGATCCCCTTCATCGACGGGCTTCTTGCACTAGTGGTGGCTGGCGGGCCGCGCTTTGCTGTGCGCTTGGCGGAGCAGAAACGGGAACGGGAGCGGCGTCCGGGTCACTGGGAGCCGTCAAAGCCCGTGCTGGTGGTGGGGGCGGGCAGCGCGGGAATGCTGATAGTGAAGGAGATTCGCTCGAACCCGTCACTGGGGCTAGAGCCGGTCGGATTCGTGGATGATGACAAGGGAAAGCACGGGTTTCGCATCTCGGGTGTGCCGGTTTTGGGCGGTCGCCAGGAGATCCCTGCACTGGCCGAGAAGCACAGGGTGCAAGACGTGATCATCGCCATGCCAACTGCTCCTGGCTCGTCGATCCGTGACATTGTGGCTATCTGCAACAGGGCGGGCATCGTAGCACGGACGATCCCGGGCCTGTACGACATTCTATCTGGTCGGGTCAGCGTGAGCCAGCTCCGTAACGTGGACATCGAGGATCTACTGCGGCGCGAGCCGGTACACACCGATGTCACTGCGGTCAGCGAGATGCTGCGCGGTTGTCGCGTGATGGTCACCGGGGCGGGGGGCTCCATCGGTAGCGAGCTGTGCCGGCAGATCGCGCGCTGCCATCCGGAGACTCTGGTTCTGTTGGGGCACGGAGAGAATAGCATCTTTTCGATCACCAACGAGCTGGAGTGGCAGCACCCTGAACTTGCCATCGAGCAGGTCATTGCCGACGTGCGGGACTTGGACCGGCTCACCCATGTCTTTGGGGCCATGCAGCCGGACGTCGTGTTCCATGCTGCCGCACACAAGCACGTTCCGCTGATGGAGATCAATGTGCCCGACGCCATCACCAACAACGTGAGGGGTACGGCCAATCTCCTGCATCTGGCAGAGGCCTATCAGGTCGGGCGCTTTGTGTTCATCTCAACGGACAAGGCAGTGAATCCGTCCAGTGTTATGGGCGCGACAAAGCGCGTCGCCGAGTTGCTGGTGCAAGCGTCTGCACAGCGGACTTGCCTACCTTACGTTGCGGTCCGCTTTGGGAATGTGCTGGGAAGTAGCGGCAGCGTGGTGCCCCTGTTTCGGGAGCAGATCGCCCGAGGTGGACCAGTCACGATCACCCATCCTGAGGTCTCCCGCTATTTCATGACCATCCCTGAGGCTGTTCAACTGGTACTGCAGGCCGCCGCGCTGGGGGAGGGCGGGGAGGTGTTTGTGTTGGACATGGGCGAGCCGATCCGCATCGAGGACCTGGCCAAGGACCTGATCAAGCTATCAGGCCTGGAGTTAGGAAGGGATCTGGAGCTTGTGTACACAGGCTTGCGGCCGGGGGAAAAACTGTTCGAGGAGCTGGCGGTGGCCGGAGAGAGCTATGTACCGACGCCTCACGAAAAGATTGTGCGCATGTGTAATGGCGCGGGGAATGACGATGGTCTACTGGCTCTTTGGGAGTCAGTGGAAGAGCTGATCGACTTGGCTCGACAGGGGAGCGACGCTCGAATCCGGGACAAGCTAAGAGAGATCGTGCCCGAGTACGGCGTGGGGCCGAACGCCGAAACGGGAAACGTCATATCATCGTCGAGCGAGGGGCGCGATGGCTAGGACACTACAGGAGGATCGTGTGCGAGAGGAAGAGTCGGTTGCTGGCCTCCGTGAGCTTGGCTCCATCCTAGCGGGGAACCCGGCGGGCCGTGAGACTGATTGGGTGGGCCTGGCGCATCTGGCGAGGCGCCGGTCAGTGTCGGCGCTCCTGTTCTGGCAGTTAGGGCAGGGGCAAGGTCGTTCCGGGATGCGATACGATGTGCCCCGGGAGGTGATGGACGGGCTGCGCGAGGACCTGTACACCGCAGTCGCGCGAGGGGCGCTGGCTGAGAGGCAGCTGGCGACGGTGTTGGGTGCTCTTGGCAACGCCGGGGTGCCTGCTGTGGTGGTCAAGGGCGCAGCGTTGGGCACCTACTATCCTGATCCAGCCCTACGCCTCTACTCGGATATTGACATAATGATTGACAGGGCGCAGCTAGAGGCAGCCGAGCGCGTTCTGAACGATTTGGGATATCGCTGTCTCGCCTCGAAAGGCTGGTGGCTGGATCGGTTTCATCATCTGCCTCCGATGGCGAGCGACAATGCCGCGTTCTTGGTGGAGCTTCATTGGCGTCTCGACTATCACGAGGAGAAGGGGCTTCTCCCGGCGGAGGATCTGTGGGCAAGGGCAGTGCCTTGGATGGTCCGGGGCAGGCCGGCGTTGCGGCTGGAGACTGTGGATGATGCACTGCACGTATGCCGTCATGCGGTGGTGCAGCACAAGGTTCGCGGAGCGTTCCGCGCTCTGGTCGATCTGGCGCGGGTGGTGGATGGCTGGGGTACAGTGGAATGGGAGGCGCTTGTCGAGAGATCTCTGAGCTACCGGCTGGAGCGCTCTGTCTATCTGATGCTTGTCTTGACACGGGAGATGGTGGAGCTGGAAATTCCTGCTGGGGTGGTGTCGTCCTTGACACCCTCCGGCCCCGTGCCGCCGCCCGAGGAGCTTGTCCAGAAGCTGATGGGAACCGGTGGCGCTACCACACACGTCTCGGCGGGGGCGGTGCAGGCAGCAGTTGAGGGCCCGTTTTGGGCGCGGCTGCGTAATCTCGTGCAGCATCTCTTCTTGCCGCGATCGGGCATGGCGATGGTCTATGGCATACCACCCGAATCGCCGCGGATCTGGCTCACCTATCTCTGGCGTCCAATCGATCTCTTGGGCCGCTACGGTCGCACTGCGTGGCGGGCACTGCGCGGCGAGCGGGAGGCCCAGACCGCATGGCAGCGCGAGGTGTGGCTGGAGCGCTGGCTGCGGGGTGAAGCGTGGGAGTGAGGCGATCGGAGGTCGCTATGAACCACCGTTTTCTGGTTCGTTTGCTTTGATCAAGTTGTCCGCCCGGAGGCTGTATGCTATAATGCGTTGCCTCGATTTCATCGGAGCACGGAGTGGAGTTGAGTATGGATCTTAGACAGTATTGGCACCTGCTGCGCAGGTGGCTATGGCTTGTGGCCCTGGGAGCACTGCTGGGTGGGAGCCTGGCCTACGTGATCGGACGCAATACCAAGCCGGTGTATGAGGCCGGCACGACATTGCTCATTGCTCCTGGTTCGGCACAGGCGCTCGACAACTACTCGACGCTCATAGCCAGCGAGCGCCTGGCGCGAACGTATGCGCAATTGCTTCATAGCTCGCCCGTGATCGAGGAGACCTACCAGCGGTTGAGCGCAATGGCGGAGGAAGGAGAGGATGTTGGCGATCTGTCGGCTCCATTCTCGATTTCGGCAGTCCCTGTACGCGAAACCCAGTTGCTTGCCGTCTCTGTTACAGGCACGGATCCAAAACTGATTACCGCTGCGGCGAATGCGCTGGTGGAGGGTTTCATAGAGTGGCAGACAGAGGTCCAACGGGCGCGCTATGCCGAGTCCAAGTCGAACCTGGCGCTCGAGATGGACCAATTGCAGGAGAACATAAGCGCGATCGAAGACCAGATTGAGGGGCTTCGGCAGTCCGGGCAAGCTAATAACGAGAACGAATTGGTGCGCCTGCAGGACCAATTGGTGCAGTATCAGAACAGCTATTCCGCGCTGCTCAGCAGCTACTCGGCGATCGGGCTGGCAGAGGCCAACTCGAGCGCCACGGTCACCGTTATCTCGCCGGCAGTCATGCCGGGCAGTCCTATCCGGCCGCGGATCCTGAGCAATACGTTGCTGGCTGCGGTCCTGGGCGCCCTAGCAGGTGCTGGCCTGGCGTTTCTCATGGAGTATTTGGACGACACTGTCAAGACCCCCGAAGACCTCCAGCCTGCCGGGCTGGGCGCGATCGGAGTGGTTCAGCGTGTGCACGGGAATGGCAGGAACAACGAGTCACCGATCTTTGCCATAAACCAGCCCAAGTCCCTTGCTGCAGAGGCATACCGGACGCTCCGCACCAATCTTCAGTTTTCCTCACTGGACAACCCGCTGCGCAGTCTGGTGGTGACCAGTGCCGTGGCAACTGAAGGCAAGACCACGACCGCAGCCAATCTCGCTGTGGTGATGGCCCAGGCGGGTAACCGCATCGTGCTCGTCGATGGGGACCTGCGGCGTCCCTCTGCTCACAAGCTGTTCAATCTGCCAAACGGGACAGGGCTGACCACGGCACTCGTGGAGGATCCAGAGGCCCTGAACGGATACCTGCAAGAGACCGAGATCGAGAATCTTCGCGTGCTGACAGCCGGTCCCATCCCTCCAAACCCGCAGGAACTGCTGGGCTCGCACCGGATGAAGGATCTGCTTCGCAGGCTGGAGGAGGAGGCAGACATGGTGGTCATGGACACGCCTCCCACTCTTGTCGTTTCCGATGCCAATGTCCTGGCGGCTCGCGCCAGCGGCGTGTTGATGGTGGTGAATACCGGCAAGACACGACGTGCAGCGGTGCGACAGGCCGTCGACGGCCTGCGCAAGGTTGGCGCCAACGTGCTGGGCTGCGTCCTCAACATGGTAAGTACGCGTGGAACACGCAGCTCGTATTACTATTCATCCTACTACTACTCGCACTATTATGGCGACAGTGGGCGTGGAATCCGGCGCGGCCTGCTGACCCGGCTGCGCCGGTCGCGCGGTAGGGGCCGGCGGCATCGGGAAGTCCGGACGGAGGCGGGTGAGGCCGAGGCCGGGGGCGCGGAGGACGCTGCGTGACGGAGATGAACATCTCCCGCTCGCCTACAGGCCAGGCTCCCCGTCTGACCATGGTCTGGACTATTCTACGCGTTGGCGTGCTTCTTCTGCTACTTGTCGTGACCGGACTCTTTGTGGGAGAGCGCCGCTCGCAGTGGGGATGGGCCTATCCTGGCTCTCTTGCCGAGTGGCAGCGCTACGGCTATGTCGCCTTGGATCACGACTGGCGGGGCTCGTACGACGTCGAGCTGCTCAACGCTGGATGGTACGTGGATGCCAACCCACCCCCGTGCGCCACCAGCCCAGGCGGCATGGATCGGGCCTTGCTCATCAGGGTAAAACAATGGCCGGAGTGGCCGGGGTTGGCCTGGCTGGAGTCGATGGTCGAGGCTCATCCTGGGTCATTGTGGCTGGTGGGCAACGAGCCCGATTGCATCTGGCAGGACAACTTGCTGCCTGAGGAGTATGCAGCCATCTATTACGACATCTATTGGGCGATCAAGGTCTGGGACTCCAGCGCACTGGTCGCTCCGGGCGCCATCGTCCAGCCGACCCCGCTGCGCCTGGCCTGGTTGGACCGTGTCCTGACCCGGTACGCGGAGATTGCAGTGCCCAATGGGAAGGACCCTTTGATGCCGATGGATGCCTGGAACATCCACAACCAGATCCTGCAGGAGGTCGAGGATAGCTGGGGGGCTGACATCCCGCCGGGTATCGATCCTGAGGGGGGCGTGGACCGGGACTTCTATGACGGCTACCGGGTGGACATCTTTGTGGATCAGATTTGGGCATTCCGGGAGTGGATGGCGCAGAACGAATATGGTGGGTATCCTCTCATAGTGAGCGAGTATGGCATTCTTGTGCCCGAGGGGTGGGGGGGCTACGACGCGGATGATGTGAACGCCTTCATGGATGCGACCTTTGACTTCCTCAGTACCGCCACCAGCGAAGCTTCGGAGACCTTGGGCGATCCGACCGATGGCCACCGGTTGGTGCAGCGTTGGGCATGGTACAGCCTTGACGACATTCCGTACGATCAGGTTCTTGAGCAGGGTTTCAACGGGAATCTGTTCGACCCGTACACGACGAACATCACCGGCTACGGGCTGAACTTCGGGGGACATACTGGCTCCCTCCTGCCGCTGGAGTATATTGATCTACGCCCCGGCGGGTTGCGGTACGATCCGCCGGAGCCCGTAGCGCCTGGGCAGTTGGTCAGCAGGAAGGTCCAGGCAGAGGTCAGGAATGTGGGGAACCTGCCCGCCGGTCCCTTCACGGTGAGGCTGGCGTGCAGCGGGGCGCCCGAGCCGTTGCTGCGCCCAGTCGCCAGGCTGGACGCCGGATCGAGTGTCTGGGTTGAATTCAACATATCCGGGCTGACCCTGGGGGCGTACACGATCGAGGTGACCGTGGATGTCGGCGAGCAAGTGCTGGAGGTCACCGAGTGTGATAATCAGCTCACAGGCGTCATGGTCGTGCCGGCTGATACTGCGTACCTGCCGGTGACCGCGCGCTATCATTGATGTACTCCCGTGGTTTGGTCTTGTTATTAGCTGCTGGTGAAGTTGCAGGCCCTGATCTTGCAAGTGACTTTGGACAGGACAGGGAACCGCCTTTGGGGTGCCGGTTCGCGTAGCATGTCTCGCTGGGTGATTGGCCTCGTCCTCGCTGCGTACTTTGCACTGGCGGTGGCGTATAGCCTCGGCATACCAGCCTGGGAGGCGCCGGACGAGCCTTCCCATTACCTCTATGCTGAATACCTTGCAGAGCATGGTTCGCTTCCGCCCAAGGCGGCGCCACAGCGAGCACACTTTCGGCTGAACGGGTACGTGACATCGCTGTACGAGTGGTACCAGCCTCCACTCTACTATGCATTGGTTGCACCCCAGATTGTCCTGGCCGACCGGCTGATGCCGGGCACGATCCCACAAGCTTTCCCGCCACTGAATCCGGTCGTTCCGGGGGAGACACACAACCTCTTTGCCGCAGAGACCGATCCTGCCTTTGATGCTCCCGGGCTGCGGCTGGCGCGTTGGTTCTCCGTTGCGCTGGGTCTGTGCACCCTGTACACAGTCTACCGTGCGACGATGGTTGCGTCGGGCGACGATCGCGCCGTTGCCCTCACTGCCACGGGGATGATGGCATTCATCCCGCAGTACACGTTCCTGAGTGGTTATGTGACCAACGACAACCTGGCCTTGATGCTATCGGCGCTGTCCATGCTGGCCTTTCTGCATCTGCTCAAGGCAGAAGGTGGGCTGAAGCAGTGGCAGGTGGCCGGCACGGGCTTGCTTCTCGCTGTGGGGCTGTACACCAAGCTGTCGCTGCTAGTTCTGCTCCCTCTAGGTCTTTTCTGCCTGATGTTGCGCGCAACAGCTCATCGCTCCGTGCGGCAATGGTTGCTGGAGAGCTCGATTCTGACAGGCGCGGCCATGCTTCCGTTTCTACTGGGGCTCCCTTTTCTGCCCGGACTGCGAGACCAGGTGACCTACGCCTATGCCTCGTTTGAGGCCAATCCCGACTATCTGTCGCTAAAGTACCTTGCCGGTCTCTGGCCCCTGACCCGCGAATCGTTCTGGGCCCGGTTTGGCTGGATGAATGTCAGCGCTCCGGCGTGGGTTGCTACTGCGATGACCGCCATCGCTTTTCTGGGCCTGGTCGGAGGGCTGGTTCCTCTGGGGCCGCAGAGCCGGCGATATGAGCCCGAACGCCTCAAGAAAACGCTGGCGTTGCTCTGGTCGGTCTGCGGGCTGATTGTGTTGGGGTTTCTCCGGTTCAACCTGACGGTGCGGCAACCACAAGGCCGCCTGTTGTTCACTGCACTGCCAGCGCTGATCATGCTGGTGGCTCTCGGCTACCGCAGGCTGAGTGGCCGGTACTATGGGCTAGTGGGCAGCGGCATCGTGTTGTTCACCCTTGTCGCCAACGTCGTGTGCCTATTCGGGGCCCTGTTGCCAGCCTATGCATCGCCATCCTGAGGCAATGAGCGAATCGTTCCGATCTCTGGCTCGCCGCATCGCTGACCTGGAGTTGTGGATCGTGCTGCTGGGTGTGGCGCCCGTGCTTCTCTTTGAACCATGGATGCCTCGCTGGGCGGTATTTGCTGCACTGATAGCGGTTCCTTTGCTGTGGCTCGTCCGTTTGCTGGGGCACGGCTCGCCCGTGCGTGTCAGCCCGCTAAACCTTCCGGTGCTGATCCTGCTGCTGACGGCACCTATCGGCGTGTGGGCAGCAACGAGTAAGTCGCAAAGCCTGTCCCATCTCTACCGCATCATCCTTGGCGTTGCCCTTTTGTATGCCGCGACTGGGACGCTGAGCACCGCCCGACGGCTACGGTCTATGGTGGCCCTGCTGGCAGTCGCAGTGCCAGCCCTCGCGGTATTCGCCCTGCTGGGCACACAACTGTCAGCCTCGAAGCTTCCCATGCTGTCGAGTCTCTACGAGTCGATACTGCCGACGCTCAGGCCGTTCTGGCGGCCGGCGGGACTGGGGCCGAACAGCGTAGCGGGCGCACTGGCGATGCTGATGCCCCTTCCTTTTGGTTTCGCCCTGGGCGGCAAGCAGAGGTGGTTGCGAATCGCCTGCGTGCTGGCCTCCCTCTTTGCGGGGGCTGTACTTTTGCTCACCCAGTCGCGCGGCGCGTTGCTGGGGCTCGCGCTGGCTGCCCTGGTTATGCTGATCGTGTGGAGTCGCTGGTTTCTGCTGGCCATCCCGATAGCGATCGGCGGCAGCGTGGTGGCGCTGGCCACGCTCGGTTCTCAGCGGCTGGGAGCACTCATGCTGTCCGGCGCGGCTACGAGTGCAGTCGAGAGCATGGAGGGGAGGCTGGCGATCTGGTCAAGCACGATCTATATGGTTAAGGATTTTCCCCTGACTGGCATCGGATTGGGCATGTTCGATCGCGTTCTGGACCTGCTCTATCCCCTGTCCACGGTCAGCATGGAGACGAACATCCATCATCCACACAATCTGTTCCTGTTTCAGGCGGTGAGCAGTGGACTGCCAGGGCTCGTCGGTATGGTGAGCCTCATCTTGCTTCTGTTTGTGATGAGCGTACAATCATTGCGGTGGGCGCGAGGCGGGCAGATGTGGCCCCTTGCACTGGGCCTACTGGGAGCGCTCATCGCCTATCTGGGTCACGGGCTGTTCGACAGTCCTACCTCGTTCATACGGGCCAGTGCAATCCTGTGGCTGTTGTTCGGATTGCAGGCTGCGTTGTGGCTCCACCTGCGGGAGCAGAGGCCACCTGCGGCCCGGTCCGCTGGCAGGCTCTATGTTTGACCAGACGGCGTCGGCAGCACAGGGGCAGACCGAAAGGCGGGTGGGCGGTCGCCTGCGCGTACTTTTTGGTGTGCTGGTCAGCTTTTGCTGCTTCGTGCTGCTGCTGCGGGGCGTTCAGTGGGACGCAGTGGCGGCGGCCTTCGGAGGCATGCGCTTGCTGCCGCTGCTGGTCGCCATCGCTATCGAATTCATAACGTTCTGGGCCATAGCTGCGCGCTGGCAACGCCTGTTTATGCCGTACGAGCCCCCTCCCAGAGGGCGCCTGTTTCAGATCCTGACGATTGCGCAGCTCGTGAATGGTGTGCTTCCGGCCAAGCTTGGGCCGTTGGTCCGCGCCTATCTCGCGGGCAGGGGCGAGAGCACCGGCGTCGCCTTCGTGCTGGCCACTGTCGTCGGCGAAAAGCTGGTGGAGGGTGCCAGTCTTGTTCTGATCACGGCGGGACTGCTGCCCTTTGTTCCCCTGCCGGAGTGGCTGCGCGCAGGGACCGGGGTAAGCGCTGCCCTCCTACTTATTGCCCTGACGCTCGTATTCTGGGCTGCGTTTCGGCAAGACGCGGCGGGGCGATGGTTGCGGCGGCTGGTGGGTCGCTGGCCGCGACTGCTGAGCGCGGCGGAATCGGCCCTGAGTGCTTTGCGGGTCTGGCAGAACTGGCGTGTTGTTGCGGAGCTGGTTGGCTGGTCGCTGCTGATCTGGGCGGTAACGGCTCTGCTGAATCAACTGCTGCTGTGGAGCTTGAGCATTGAGGTGCCGCTTGCCGCGCCGATGCTGTTGCTGGTGGTGTTGCAGATCGGGGTGCGCGTACCCTCGTCGCCGGGAAGCGTCGGCGTGTTTCATTATCTGAGTGTGCTGGTGCTTACCTTGTTCGGTGTGGAGAAGGAGTTGGCCCTGGCGTATGGAGTGCTTCTGCATCTGGTGATGTACCTGCCAGTCAGTCTGGTGGGCATGGTCTACCTTGCCAGGTCGGGCTACAGTCTGCGCAGGCTGCGGCAAGCTGTGGCTGCGGCCCCAGTGCGGGCGGAGCCCGGGGTGCAATTTCGGGAGCGTCAATGAAGGTAGCCCTAGTCCACGAGTTCTTCTGCAACCTTGGCGGGTCCGATCAGGTGGCAGCCACGCTGCATCAGCTGTACCCGGAGGCACCCGTCTTTACGCTGTTGGTCAGCAAGCGCAACAAGGGCTCTGAGCTGCTGCGGGGCATGGAACTGCGCCCCTCGTTCCTCCAGCGCCTGCCTATGGCGCGGAGGTGGCACGAGCCCTACCTCCCCTTCTTCCCGCTAGCCATCGAGTCCTTCGATTTGACTGGCTACGACCTGATCCTGAGCAGCAGCCATGTGTGCGCCAAGGGCGTGATCCCGGCGCCGGAGGCCTTGCACCTGTGCTATTGCCACACACCAGCCCGCTACGCCTGGGATCTTGGCCCGCTCTATCTCCGGCGATTGAATCCCCTGCTGCGTGTCTACGCTGCCGTCGTGATGCACCGCTTGCGCATATGGGATGTGACCTCCAGCGCGCGGGTGGACCACTTTATCGCCAACTCGAGCTTTGTCGCGCAGCGGATTCGGCGCTACTACCGGCGGTCGGCAACCGTGATCCATCCCCCTGTGGACACTGGATTCTTTACGCCGGGAGAGGAGGAGGGCGACTATTGGCTAGTCGTGTCGCGGCTCACGGCCTACAAGCGCCTGGACTTGGCGGTTGAGGCATTCGGCCGGCTGGGTCTTCCGCTGGTTGTGATCGGCGAGGGCCCCGAGCGCCGCCGCCTGCAACGCCATGCTGGACCGAATATCAAGTTTCTTGGCGCAGTATCCCGTAGTCAAGTGAGGGATGCGATGCGCGGGTGCAGCGGCTTGATCTACCCCGGCAAGGAGGATTTCGGCATTACGCCGGTGGAGGCGCAGGCGACAGGCAGGCCAGTAGTAGCGCTGGGTGCTGGTGGCGCGCTGGAGTCGGTGGTGGACGGGGTGACGGGGGTGCTGTTTGGCGTGCAGACTGTGGAGGCTCTATGTGAGGCTGTGACACGCTGTGCGGCGCTCCCGTTTGACCGTGAAGCCATACGTCGTCATGCCCTGCAATTCGACCAGGGCATCTTTCGTCAGAAAATGACCCGACTTGTCGAGGAAAAGTGGGAGGAGCACCGCCAATGAAGCAAGGCCAGGACATCCCTGGCAGGCGATTGTTGCCGGTCGTGGGGGCGATCCTGATCATCGCAGGGCTCGCCCTGATCGCCGGGCTGGGATGGGCCAAATACCGTCGCATCGATCACTGTCTAGATTCCGCCATGTCGCGCCTGGACAGCCTGCGGGCACTGGCTTCTGCTGGCTCTCTGCAGGCGTCAGATCTGGATCTGGCGGACATGGGCGTTGAGCTTCGTGGCTTGCGGGGTGATTTGGCC
>JBFFCR010000084.1:0-11776 GCA_041559855.1 Anaerolineae bacterium
AGCTCTCAGGCCCGTTTCGACCTGGCCTGCCCGGGCGCACACGTCGGCCTGCAGCAGCATCAGGCCGGCGTAGCCACCACCGGAACCTGCGGCCTGCCAGCTGGATCCTGCCTCCACCACGCGGGCCAGGCCGTGTTCGGGCCCTGGTTCGGCAGCGCTCGTACCGGCCCATCCACCCTGGACCTGCGCCTGCCCCGCCAGTATCTCAGCCCACGAGCGGTAGACCAGGCTCACCTGGCTCAGTGGCTGGAGGGACCGGGCGTGGTCCAGGGCCGCAGCCATATCGCGGCCCACGACTGAGGTGACCATGGCCGCAACATAGTGGGCAAAGGCCAGGCTCGACGGCTGTTCCAGCGCTTGCGCCTGCGCCAGCGCCTGCCGGAAGCAGGCCCGGGCCTGGTCCGGGTAGCCCAACTGCCACAGCACAGCGCCCAACATGGCACGGGCCATCACGCCTGGATCCCCCGCCAGCAACCCACCAAAGGCACGGTTGGCTTCCGGATCGTACCGGGCCACTGCGCGATCCAGATGTTCACGAGCGGAAACGGGCTTACCGTGCAGCCAGTGGCTTAAGCCCAGCGCCCAGTGTCCCAACAGCAGCGTCTGCTGGTCGCCGTCCTGAGCCAGGTCCAGGAGCTGCTGACCTACCTGCTCGGTGCGCACAGGGTCGGCTGACCAGCCTGCCGACAGAGCGAGCACGCTCAGTGCCGCCAGGCATTGAGGATCGTCCTGCAAGCCCGGATGTTGCACCAGATCGGCCAGGCGTTCCAGTGCCCGCCTATATGCCGGCGCCTGTACGCCCCGCCGCATCATCACCGGAGTGCTTATCGCCGTACATAGACCCAGTTCCAGGCGCAGCCGCTCGCGCGAAGCTGCGACACCCTTCAGCAGCGCCAGACCGCGCTCGAGGTGCGTGATTGCCTCCTCGTACGCCACCAGCTTTGCTGCCCATCGGCCTGCTTCCAGACGGTAGCGGGCCGCCTCCAGGATCCGGCCTGCCTCCTCAAAGTGCCGCGCCAACTGCGGACTGGCCTGCGCTAGGGCCACTTCGTCGCCCCGGCACAGGCCCTCTAGCGCCACCCCAACCTCGCCATGCAGGTGTGCTCGTTCCACGGCATCCAGGCGACCATACAGGTACGCCTGGAACAAAGCATGGGCGAAGCGGTAGCGCGACAGCGTCTGACGCCCGCACGGAAGGGGCTGTGCTCCGAGGGCCTGCACCAGTAGGCTCTCGCCGGACAGCGGACCGCTCAGCCACTGCAGGGCCCACGCCTGCTCGGCGCCCAAGGCACGGGCTGCGACCTCCGCGCTGAACGACTCACCCTCCACGCTGGCGGCCTCGAGAAGGCGGCGTGCCTCGCGCGGCAGCCGGGCCACCCGCTCGGCAATCACCGCATCCACCCTCGGCGGCAGACCCTCCCAATGCAGGTCCGGACCCTCGACCCAGCGCCCGGCTGCGTCGTATATCAGGTCACCCCGTTCCTGGAAAGCACGCAATAGCTCGATGGTGAACAAGGCATGGCCGCCGGTGTGCTGGGTGAGCCTGTTGCGAAAACCCTCCCCGAGGCGATTGGGCTCATTGTCCAGCAGGGCATCGACAAAGCGCCGGCCGTCAGCCTGGTCGAGATCGACCCGGATGTCGCCCCATAGCCGGCTGAATTCGTGCACGATCGCCTTTAGCGGGTGCCGGGCTTCTCCCCCCTGTTGACCCTGCGCTTCCACATCTGCAGCCTGCCGCGCCAAAGGGAGCAGCGGGGAGGTAATCTCGCTTGACCGGTAGGCACCGGCGACCAGGATGCGGCACCCCGCAAGCTGCCGTCCCAGGTAGAAGAGCAGGCTGAGCGAAGCCGCATCAGCCCATTGGAGGTCGTCGATGAGAAGCAGCAAGGGTTGCCTGCACGCGATGGCCTGCAGCACCCGCGTAACCTGGACAAAGAGGGCTTCCTGCTGAGGAGACGCCGCCGAGCGGCCTCTCCTGCCCGAGGAGGACCGACGAGACCGCTCCAGGTGCTCCGCCAGCCCCCTACGCCAGGGAGCATCCGGCGGCGCCAGCGTCTCGGCGCGCGCGGCGATCATCTCGGCAGACACCAGGCGACCGACCAAGTCAGGCCCCTCGGCCAACAGGGCCTCGGCAGCCTCCGGAAAGAGAGCCAGAAGCCGGCGCGCGTGCTCTGGGTCCCCCCGCCCGCCGGCCCACCCGCCCTGCGTGTGACCGGTCAGCGTCTGCAGGATTTCGCGGAACGGAAGGAAGGGATCTCCCAGGCCGGCGTATGCGCCACACTGCCCGCCCGCCACCACCAGCCGGCGGTGGCTCTCCTGGGCACGCCGGGCAAAGTGGCTCAACAATGCCGTCTTGCCGATGCCGGCTTCACCAGTCACCATGATCACGTGGCCCTGCCCGGCCAGCGCCCGCGCCAGGGATTGGTCCAGCCGGACCAGTTCACGCTCCCGTGCGACAAAAGGCACACCGGGCAAGCCGCCCACCATGATGGCCTGGTCCGGAACACCGTCACGGATTTGCCGGACCAGTGCCTCCGTTCCAGCCGAAGGCTCAACGCCCAGCTCGTCGGCGAGTACCCGGCGGCAGGTCTCATACTGCCGCAAGGCGGCTGCCCGCTGGCCTTTCAGCGCCAGGGCGAGCATCAAAGCCTGGTACCCGCTCTCGCTCCACGGCTCCAGCGCGAGCTGCTGGCGTGCGTACTGCTCCGCTAGCTGCAGTTGTCCCTCGGCAAGGTGATGGCTGACCAGATGTTCCAGGGCGAGAAGCACCGCCTGGTGGCGCTGCTCTTGATGCTGCAACCGCCACTCCTCGAACTCGAGGCTGTCGCGCACAGCGAGCCCAGCTAGGAAGGGACCCTGATAAAGCGCCGCCGCCTCCGCCAGGAGGTCGTGCGCTTGGCGCCCTTCGGTCGGCAAAGAGCGCCGGGAAGCGGCATCTGCTAGCAGCGAATCGAAGGCGTGGACATCCACCCACACCAGGTCATCGCCAAGATGGAGTTCAACAGCTTGCCGGGTGATCGTCAGAAGCGGTTGCGCAGCCGTGGGGCAGGGTGAGGCACCCGGGCTCGCAACCTCTGGCCCTGGGACCAGCAGACGGCGCAGGTTGGTCAACGCCTGGCTCAGGCTCTGCTGGGATTCCGCCTCTGGATACTCGCCCCAAAGCAGGGTCGCCAACGTCGCACGAAGGTGCGGCCGGCCGGTCTCCACTGCCAGGTAGGCCAGTAGGGCACGGACCTTGGTGGAGCGAAACCGCTCTAGGGGGACGCCATCCAGCCTGGCATCGAACGTCCCCAGAAAGCGAAGCTGCAATCTGGCATGCACGGTTGCCTCTCATCGCCGGGTGGTGGCGATTTGCGGTCGAAGATGATGCCAGCATGGTACCACAGGATCCTCTTCCCGTCAATACGGGTACGGCCAATCCCCATCTTCAAGGTTGGCCCAGCTTCTTGGAAGGTGGGGGCTCGTCAGGATCTCGTCAAGGTCTTTTGCTATACTGGAGCAGGATGGACCGGACGGCAGCCCCCCCACCACGGCATGCCTCGCGACACAACGCCTCAACCCCAACCGGCCCAGGAGGAAGAGATTGGACGAGCACAGGCCATTCGGCGCACGCAGTATCGATCCGGACCGTTACCGCAGCTACATGGTACGGCTGTGGCGTGAAGCGATGGGCGGGCCGTGGCGCTGTCAGATTAGGTGCGTAGGCACGGGCCGAGAGTGGCGCTTTGCCGGGCTGGCGGAGATGTTCGAGTTCCTGGTGGCGGATACGGCCGGCGGAGGTCAAGGAGAGTACGGGAATTTCGAAACTCCGGACGCGGCACCAGAGGGGCGGAGCGCAGACTCCCCGCCGCCTGAGATGACTCATCGCTGAACACGCAACCGGTGGGGACGCAGCGGGGGCCCGACTCGCCGCTGAGGCTCTCGTCCGTACTGTTCACCCCGCACCGGCCGGAGCAGTGAGGCGACGGCGAGAAGCCAATCGAGGTGTAGGTAGCTGATCAACGGAGCTCACACATCCGGCTGCAATGCCAGCCGATTGGATCGTGCACCGGAGGTTCATCAGCGAGGAGTCCAGGATCAGGACCCAACCATGAGAGAGCAAGAAGGAGATCGTACCGTGATTACCCCTAGCAAGATCTACCGTTGTTTGCTGTGTGTCGTCGCCGTATCGCTCATCTGGGGAGTGTCTCCCGTTTCTGGCGGCAGTGTTCTACCCCAGAACAAGGTCCCCGGATGGGTGGAAAGCAAAGCTCGACGGCTCATTCATGAGCTGGAAAAAGATGGCTATGAGGTCAGCCGCGGGTATTTCGATCTGTACACACTGGAAGACTGCCCGTATTCCTGGGCCGCCATGGAGTCTTGCTACGGCAACAATGCTGCTGCGCCGTATGTGTCACCTGTGCTGCCCCACTGGCCGGAGGAGTTTGTGGATCCTGCGACCGACCTGGCACTCGGCCCGACGGTAGAGGGCTATAACCACACCTACCGGCTGGATCCGCGCGAAGCGATCGTCATCCTGGCGCAGATGCCCCCTCCCGCCGCCTATTTTGGCCTGCAGAGCTACCTCTTCACCCGGGAAGGCACCTTCGACACGTACAGCCCTGCCTACTACTTTGTCTCCACCTACCTGCCCAACCTCGTCACTACCTTCTTTAGTGTCGTCCCCCAGAATGATGAGCGCATTCAGCCGTTCGCCAGCCTGAGCAACAGCATCAACAATGTCGTCATCGAGGATCAGTCTGGTGCGGCCTTTGACCAGGTGCGCGTTTTCATCATCACCCCCGACCAGTTCATGGACGACGCGGTACGGCAGGCATTCGCGGAAATCGCGGTCGACGACGCAGAGATCTTTACCGAGGCAATCCCCTCCTACGTGCTGACCGGGCTCGGCGAAAGCGCCGACGAGCTGATTAGCATCATGCGCTATTCCATGCCCGAGGACGGGGGAGAGCCCGGCACTGCTTCGGATACCTGGAGAAAGGAGCTGCCCCTCGTCGTTCTACGGATTCGGGACACCCGGTCGGACCGGGCACCAGAGCCTTACCCGGAGCCTGTGCTCGAGACGAGGACTGCCGTGGATGAGCTCGGGCTGGCGGCGGATCAAATGAGCCTTGTCAAGGCGGTGGCCGAACGGTGGGGACAGCCTTGCCAACAGCCCGACTGCTCTGACCGCGCCAAGACCTTCCTCGATCTGCAGCGGCCCCCGCTCAGCATGGTGGGACCCCTGTGCGCCGAGATCGGGATGAACTGCCTGGGCGACACCCAGGACACGACCTATCACTTCATGGGGCAGTTCCCACTCGACGAGGGGCAAGTCTATGCCGTGGCAAGCACTCTCGGCACGCGAACTGACAATGCTGTCTATGTGGCATTGGGAGTCAATCGCTTCCCGATGAAGGCAGGCGTGGCGAACCTCTCCGACTCCGATCTTGAGGACACGGCGGATGAGTACGGCGCATTTGTCAGCGATCCCGATCTCTTCTACCTCTACTACTTTGCGCGCGACTGCACGGGCTTGGAAGAGCTGACAGACGGGAATTGCCTCTCCATCACCGACGAGATGATCCCGATCTGTCCGGAGCCGGGGGATCCCACCTGTGACCGTGCTGTGTTCAGCCAGCGTGACTATATTCGCCCGGGCACCCAACGGGGACCTGACTCGCTTCTCGTGCTGCGTCCCGTGATCATCATGCTGCAGACTCCGGCGGAGTAGGGAGCCCGTCCGCGCCCCACTTGGGGAAGGGCGCGGCGGAAGAAAGGATAGGGTAGACAAGTGAGGTCGATCAGGAGGTCTAGATCTTCGGTGTTTGTGCCGGAAGGCACCCGTGCCAGCCAGCGCCCGCTTACGCGGGTTGTGGCTGCGCTGCTAGCTGTTGCAGGTCTGCTAGCCGCCTGTATGCCGTCGGCGGCCCCCGAATCCGGCGCGGCTCCAACAGAGGCAGGGTCCATCACCTCCCAGTACAAGATGACGACCGACATCCCTGCATCCATCACCACACCGGACAGGGTCGAAACGCGGCTGGGCACGCTGACCTTCTCGGATGGCTTCCCCGACGACGCGACCGCACAGAAGCTCTATGACAATCTTGACTTCCAACGCGGTGTGCAGGCTTTTCTCAGCTCGCTGCCCGCAGCCTCACTCTATGGGCTGCGGACAGGCATTCGGAGCTTTGGCCCGGACAACGAGACTGTGCTCATCACCGAATCCCTGCTGGACTCGCGTGGTCTCGTCATCGTGGCGAACACCGAAACCGTTTACAACTTTACCTGGCTCGACACGAAGGAAGGTCCGCTGGTCATCGAAGTGCCGCCGAACGTGCTCGGCTTCATCGATGACTTTTGGGGGCGCTACGTTGCTGACCTGGGCAGAGCCGGGCCGGATGCGGGCCAGGGCGGAAAATACCTGCTGCTCCCGCCCGACTATGCGGACACGCCGCCCGAAGGCTACTTTGTGGTGCGCTCGCCGACCTATGGGAACCTTGGCTTCTTTCGCGGATTCGCCGTGGGCGGCGACCCGCAACAAGCTGTCGATAACGCCAAAGAGTACTTCCGCATCACTCCGCTTGCCCGCGTGACGAATCCACCTGCCATGAATTTTGTGAACGTCTCCGGGCAGTACTTCAACACCATCCTTGCCAACGACGCTTCTTTCTTTGGCAACATCGCCGTCGTCGTGCAGGAAGAGCCGCTCGATGCCGTTGACCCCGAGACACGGGGTCTGCTCAGCGCTATCGGCATCCGGAAGGATCAGCCTTTCGCCCCCGATGCGCGGATGAAGGAGATCCTAGCGGAAGCCGCGGCCGTAGGTAATGCCACCGCCCGCACGATTGCCTTCAGCACCCGCGACCTCGACGCCTACATCTTTGAAGGCAGTGCGTGGAAAACGCCGTTCATTGGTGGCGACTACGCCTTCTCAGCGGATGGCGTGCTCGATCCCGATGCGCGAGCGCTTTTTTTCTACCTCGGCTGGGGGACCACGCCCGCGATGGCGTGGAAGATCGTTGGCGTCGGCTCGCAGTATGCCTATACTGAGCACGATGGCGCCGGTCAAACCCTCGACGGCGCCAAGACCTACCGGCTACACTTGCCCCCGGACATACCAGCAAAGGACTTCTGGTCGGTCATCGTCTACGATCCGCAGACGCGCACGATGTTGCAGACCGACCAGCAGTTCCCCAGCATCAACAGCCAGAAGGAGGGCCTCATCCTCAACCCTGACAGATCGGTAGACATCGAGTTTGGCCCAAAGTCGCCTTCCAGTAAGGAGGCCAATTGGATACAGACCCTTCCCGAGAAAGGGTGGTTCGTCGTGTTGCGGCTCTACGGCCCTCTCGAGCCCTGGTTCGAAAAGACCTGGCGCCCGGGCGAGATCGAGCCGGTGCCATGAGCGAATGTCAGCTCGTAGCCGCATCAGTGGGCCCAGGCTGAGCACAGTAGGGGCGTTGCCGGCCCACACAGACCCGCTGGCAAGAACCCTGACCGAGCGGTGCGTGTCCTTGGATGTTCGTCAGCATTGAGACATCTCCAGGCCGCATTCGCTGGAACTCGAAGAGAGAGAGGAGGACGAACCATGAAAACCGAGAACAGCGCGTCCACCGAGCTGACGAGGCGAGAGTTGTTAAAGTTGTCAGGGGCAGCCGTGGGTGGATTGGCAATCGGAGGCGCCCTTATTGGCCCTGGAGTGCGCGACGCCCAGGTAGCGGTTGCCGGCGAAGATGCTGAGTGCGTCTGTCCCGAGGGGCCTGCCTGTCGTTGGGATCACCCCGTCAAGCCGGAGCGGTACACCTACTTTGATCAACTGCCCCCGTTCTACCCGTACAGCGACACACCCACAACCATCCCGCGGCTGGGCGCAGACGAGATGCGGATCACGTTCATGGGCTCCTCCATCCCGCCCAACATGTGCCGCAAACAGCAGATGATGAGCATCTTTGTTGAGGTGGGTTGGGACGAGGCCAGGCAGATGCCTCTGGACCACTTTATCTTTGACTGCGGGTCCGGGGTGTGTACCAACTATGCGGCAATGAATGTCGGGTTTGGCCGGATGGACAAGGTCTTTCTGAACCATCTGCACGGCGATCACATGAGCGATCTGACCCACATCTACTGCTTCGGGCCGTCTCAAGACCGACAGTCTCCCCTATACGTGTGGGGGGCGAAGGATTCGGGTGTGCCGGACACCAAGTTTCCGGGTATGCTTCACGCCGATGGCATCAGGGCATTCTGCGAGCATCTCCGGGAAGCCTGCCGCTGGCACTCGGAGAGCTTTAGCTTCCAGCCCACAAGCTACACCCTGGACGACGATCCGCGGCTCAACCCCGAGATGCTGCAGGCTCTGTGGGGACTGCCGTGCTTACCCATTCCCGTGGGCGACCCCGAGGCACCCGATCCCCTCAACGATGGCTACGCCATGATCCCCATTGAGCTGGACTGGGAGAAACACGGGGAGGTCGAGGGAGACAACGTTGCCTACCACAACCGGGAGACCGGTGTAAAGATCACCCACTTCCCGGTAATCCATGCCCGGCGGGGCTCCATGGGCTACAAGCTCGAGTGGACTCCACCCAAACATCCCGACAGAACCTTGACCATGATCTACTCCAGTGATACCAAGCCCGAGTATCACTGCATCCAGCAGGCCGAGAACGGGGGCAATGGCGTGGATCTGTTCATCCACGAGATGATCGTCCCGGCGGATGTGTGGGCTATGAAGATCAAGCACCTGACGGAGCCCATCGATCCTGAGCATCCCATGGTCAAACAGCTGATCATGGTTCAGAACAGCTCACACACAACGCAGGGGGCTTTCGGCTACCTCCTCAGCCAGATCGACCCGCGCCCTCGGCTCACCGTCGCCACCCATTTCCCGGTGGCCGACGATACGGTCGAATGCGCTATGAAAAGCATCATGGCGCACTGCAACGTCGTTCGGGGCAGGGATCCGAAACCGAAGGAGGATGCAGCCCGCATCACCTGGTCCTTCGACTGTATGGTGATCACGGCATCAAAGGACCGCATCCTGGAGCAAAGAGGCGAAATCTCCGACTTTAACTTCTGCGCCACGGTCCAGCCACCTCCCGGTACGCTGAATCCGGCAAAATACTGCTACCCGAATGGGATTGGCAATCCGTACGCCCAGATCGACGCGACGATGACGGTGCCGGCCTGCGATCCCGAAACGGGGGAGTGCAACTACCGCGAGGACGGCTATTAATGGTCGCCTTCACCGTGGGCCAGTACGCGATCACAGACAGCGCGGGTACCGGCGACGAACCTGGCAAGTTCCTTTTCAAAGTTGGCTTTCATTACACGGAGGGTTTCTCATGAAGCATGTGATACTTGCTATTGTGTTGATCCTGGCGGTCCTTCTCTTGGCCGCGTGTGGCGCCGAACCGACACCGACGCCCGTTCCCACCGAACCGGCACCCGGCCTGCCCAACCCGGCCTCCCAGCTCTGTGTGGACCGGGGCTACCGGTCCGAGATCCGTGACGAAGCGGGTGGCCAGGTTGGGTATTGCCTGTTCCCCGACGGCTCCGAATGCGAGGAATGGGCCTTCTACCGGGGGGAGTGCGCTCCGGCAGGCGAGGGTGAGGTAGCGCCAGCGGAGCTTCCTAACCCGGCCTCCGAAAACTGCGTTGCTCAGGGAGGCACGCTGTACATCCAGACACGAGAGGATGGCGGGCAGTATGGCATCTGCCTGTTTGAAGACAACCGGCAATGTGAAGAATGGGCGCTGCTGCGCGGCGATTGTCCGGTGGGCGGTGTCAAGGTCACCGGCTACGTGACAACAGCGGCAGCCTATTGCGCCATCACCGGGGGCGAGTACGCCATCACAGGCGACTCCGGCGCCGAGGACGAACAGGGGACCTGCACCTTTACGGATGGCTCGTCCTGCGACGTCTGGGCGTTCTATGACGGTGCGTGCGCCCCTGGCTCCGAACCGCCGGCCGCCGCGGGATCGACCATCGAGCCGCTCATCGAGGAATTGTGCAACGGGCAGGCGCAGGCCATGTCCCACGTGCTAGCTGATCTGATTCCGACGGTGACCGAAGAGCCCCTCGACGATCCCGTCACCGGGGCGACGGGCACCGGCTGCCAGTCAACGATCACGGGCACGGGGGTGGACTTTGAGAGCCCGCGGGCAGTTGTGGGCACGCTGGCTAGCATGTTGGAGGAGCAGGGGTGGACCGCAGATCCGATGTTCGTGGCCGACGGTCCGACGGGCACGGCGGCAGGCTACCGCAAGGGTGATCAGATCTGTTTGGCCGCTGCCATGTGGGAGCCGGACGAGGCCGCCAGCTGCCCGCAGGACCAGCCTATCTCCGCTTGCGAGGTAGCACCAGAGCTGCAGAACTATGTCGTGACCCTCAATTGTGGCGTGGCGGTCGCAGGGGGACAGGGGGGCGCCACGCTCTCTCTCAAGGATGCCCTCGGCGACCTGGAACCGAAGGACGTGTTTCAGAACTTTTACGACATCACCCAGATTCCGCGCCCGTCGGGTCACATGGACCAGATCCGCGAGTTCCTGGTCAGTTTCGGGCAGGAACTTGGGCTGGAGACCTTTGTTGACGAGGCTGGCAACGTGATCATCCGCAAGCCGGCGGCACCCGGACTGGAGAACCGCCAGGGCGTGGTCTTGCAGGCGCACATGGACATGGTGCCCGACAAGGACGACGATCTGGCCTTCGATTTCGCGATCGACCCGATCCAGGCCTTTGTCAGGGATGACTACCTTGTCACCGAGGGAACCACCCTGGGCGCCGATGACGGCATCGGCATGGCCATGATCATGGCCGTCCTACAATCGGAGACGCTGCAGACCGGACCGCTGGAAGGCCTCTTCACCGTAGATGAAGAGACCGACATGTCGGGAGCCCATGGGCTGCAAGCCGATGCGCTGCAGGGAAGCATCTTGATCAATCTGGATTCGGAGTGGGATGGTGTGTTTCTCATCGGGGCGGCAGGCGGTGGGCACGTCAGTGTCACTTCCCCATACCCGCAGGTACCCGCGCCCGCGGATCTGGTCTCTTACCAGGTCAAGGTTCAGGGCCTCAAGGGCGGCCACTCTGGCGTCGACATCAACTTGGGACGCGGGCATGCCATCAAGTTGCTGGTGCGGCTGCTAAGGAGCGCCGTCGAGCCATACGAGCTGCGCCTGGCAAGCATCACAGGCGGCACGGCTGCCAATGCCATCCCGCGCGAGGCTTCCGCCGTTGTGTTGCTTTCCCCCAAACAGGTGGAAGAATTCACCCAATATGTCCAGACATATGAAGCCACGATCAAATCTGAACTCTCGACGGTAGAGCCCGACCTGAGCGTCGAGCTCGTGGCGGTCAAAGTTCCAGCCCAAGTGATGGACAAGAGCTTCCAGACCATCTTGCTCGACGCCCTCTATGCGAACCCCCAGGGGGTAATGCGCATGAGCGATGCGTTGCCGGGCCTGGTTGAGACCTCCAACAACCTCGGCGTGGTAAACGTTCAGGATGGGCAAATGGAGGTGGTGTGCACGCCGCGCAGCTCAGTGGACTCTGCCTTGGAGGATGTCAGCCAGATGATCGCCAGTGTTTGGGAACTGGCAGGCTACGAGGTCGACTTTGCCGATTACTACCCAGGCTGGAACCCGGACCCTGAGTCGCCCATCCTGGGCTTGATGCAAGCAACGTACCAGGATCTGTTCGGCCAGGAGCCCGAAATCATGGCCGTCCACGCCGGCCTGGAATGTGGCGTGATCGGTGCAAAGTATCCGGAGATGGACATGATCTCGATCGGACCTAC
>JBFFCR010000085.1:0-11709 GCA_041559855.1 Anaerolineae bacterium
ACGACATCTCAGGATTGTGATCCAATCCCACACAGGGAGGAGCGGCATGGGTTACATAGAAAAGGCCATGGGCGATAATGAACGCATGCTATACAGGACGCACCGGCACGCCATCGTCCTTCTACAGAGAATGTTCAGCTCCCTATTTGCCTTTCTCGTCTTTCTCACAGTGGGGCTGACGGTATTCTGGGCTGGTACCGGAGTAAAAGGGGATCGGACACGTGTCATAGTGGGCGTGATCGCGCTGTTCAGCCTTGTGATGCCTGTCTATCTTATCATCTCTGCCTGGCACAAGGGACTGCGTGAACGCGATCTCTTCAAGAGCATCTGGAAACCGGCACTGGCCGGCATCGCGATTCTGATCTTTGCCCTGCTCATGATGTTCGCCCCCCAGCTCAAGGCCACTGGCTGGGTCGCGATCGCAGTCGCCCTCGTCCCCGCTGCGGAGGTTGCGCGCATCGTGCTTGATTGGATAAACGAGCGGTATATTATCACCAATCGACGCGTCATGGAAGTGCGGGGCATCATCAACAAAAACTTGCGGGACTCGGCCCTTGAAAAAGTGAACGACGTTGAACTCAACCAGTCCATCGTAGGCCGGCTGTTGGGATACGGCACCGTGGAGATCATCACTGGCTCTGACATCGGCATCAACGAGTTCCACCGTATCTCGAATCCTGTACGTTTCAAGCGGGAAATGCTCAACGCCAAGGAAGGCTACCACGTGGCAGGCCCCGGCCGTGACGACGAATGGGCAGTCCCACCTGCATCACGCGTAAAAAAGCCTGCAAAGGCAGGGGATGCAGAACCAACGAAGGACAAGACCCCGGAGCAGGGCGCCGAGCCTGAAAAGGAGCGTGCCGCAGCGCCGTCAAAGAGCGACACTCTGGAGCTGATCGCCGAGTTGGCCGAGTTGCACCGGAAGGGGATTATCAGCGCTGAGGAGTTCCAGGCCAAAAAGACAGAGCTTC
Source organism: Anaerolineae bacterium (assembly GCA_041559855.1). Taxonomy (GTDB): domain Bacteria; phylum Chloroflexota; class Anaerolineae; order JAAYZQ01; family JAAYZQ01; genus JBFFCR01. Next base: position 972 of record JBFFCR010000085.1, read on the forward strand.
TTGCCAGGCTGTGAGCTCCACGGAGGCGGCAAACAGCTCAGACTGGCTGTCAGAAGAATAGAGGCTTGCCTCGGCGGGCGAGGGTGTATGGTGACACTCCTCGAGTCGCCAGCCGAGGACTGAGAGGAGAGGGGATGGCTCAGTACTATACGCGCGAGCAGTACGAGATGGCCGCGGACGCGATCAGAAAAGTCAGCCACTACGAACCCAAGATCGGCATCATCCTGGGCTCTGGGCTCAATGCGCTCGCCGAGGCCGTGCTCGATGCCGACGTGATCTCTTACCCAGACATCCCCCACTTTCCCAAGCCAACCGTGGAGGGGCATGTCGGACGACTTGTCATGGGAACCCTGGAGGACACGCAGGTCATGATCATGCAGGGGCGTGTCCACTTTTACGAGGGCTATCCCATGCCGCAGGTCGTATTTCCTGTCCGCGTGATGCAGGTCATGGGCATTGAGACGTTGATGGTGACCAACGCCGCCGGCGGTTTGAATCCGGCCTTCCAGGCGGGTGATCTGATGCTCATTACCGATCACCTCAACTTTGTGGGGATGGGCGGAAACAACCCGCTGTTCGGGCCAAATGATCCGACACTTGGCCCGCGCTTCCCCGACATGTCACAGGCATACAATCCCGAACTTGGCCGCATCGCTCTGGCAGTTGCTCAGCAACACGCCATTCCACTGCGCCAAGGCATCTATGCCGGGCTAGCCGGGCCGTCGTTTGAGACCCCGGCCGAGATCCGATTCTTGCGCATGATTGGGGCCGATGCCGTCGGTATGTCCACGGTGACCGAGGTGACCGTCGCCCGGCACGGGGGGATGCGCGTGTTGGGGGTATCAGGTATCAGCAACGTGGCTCTTGCTGAACCAGACCCGGATCATGAGACCAGCCACGAAGAAGTATTGGCCGCAGGGCAGCAGATTGTGCCACGGCTGATGGCCCTGCTACGTGGTGTCCTGATCGAACTCAGAGAGGGGCAATAACCCCTCTCTGGAGGCTATCGGTCTTCGTCAGGGAACCTATCGGGCGCTCCCACAGATCATAGATTCTGCCCGACACGGAGTGATGCATGGAAGGGGCTCTTGCTGTCCTGGCTGAGTACCAGTGGGCTGTATACGGCGTGCTGGGCATCGTTTTGCTCTTTTTTCTGCGCCGCGCACTTTTGGCGCGCCGCGCCGGAGCGCGCTCGCTATTCAAACTCGAGCAAGAACAGGCTCGGCAGCGCTACAGCCGGAGCGTGGCCATCTCTGCCGTTATCTTTTTGCTGATGGCCGCGGTCTTTGTCGTCAGCAATCCCATGCTTCCCGCTCCGGCCAGTGCTACGCCCGAACCCACCTCGACCGAAACGTCTGGACCTCTCGCTGCGTCCACGCTGACACCGACACCGATGCCCGCCACCTATACACCGACGGCTACAGCCACGCGACCGCGCCCCACGCGGCCCGTTCTGCCGACAACGCCGGCTGAGGCTGACGCCACCGAGACGCCAGTGGTTAGTGCAGCGGCTTGCCCGGATCCCAATGTGCGGATCACCTCGCCCGGGGTGAATCAAGTGGTGCAGGGCAACGTCCCGATCCGCGGCACCGCCAACGCCGCCGACTTTTGGTACTACAAGGTAGAAGTGGGACCTGGAAATGGACCCACTGAATGGACAGTGGTGGGAGAGCTGCATTACAATCCGGTGAGCGGCGGCGTATTGGAAACCTTCAATAGCAGCGCGTACGACACCGGCACCTATACCTTGCGGCTGGTGGTGGTGGATCAGACGGGCAATTACCCGCCACCTTGCCGTGTGACGGTCACGGTACAGCGTTAGCCGGGCTCAACCCCACGTGAGTCAACTGTCTGCGCCGGAGAACACCGAACAGACTGGTATCGCCCAAGCCGCGGGACTCATTGCCCTCGGCAGCATCTCGAGCCGCTTGCTTGGCTTGGTTCGAGAGCAGCTCATCGCCTACCTCTTTGGGGCCACGGGTCTGGTGAGCGCCTTTGGCATTGCCTCCAAGGTACCAAAGATGATCTACGAGCTGCTCGTCGGGGGCATGCTCAGCGCCGCACTGGTCCCAGTGTTCAGCCAGGTGAACGAGCAACAGGGCCGGCCCGCCCTCTGGGCTCTGTTCAGCCGCGTGGCAAGCTTGCTGGCCATCGTGCTAGCCGCTCTCGTCTTGCTCTTGGAGGCCTTGGCACCGCAGGCGGCCTGGCTGTTAGGTGGAGGCTTTGAGCCGGAACTCCAGGCTGCACTGGCACGGATGCTTCGCATCCTCACCCCAGCCGTGCTCATGTTCGGTCTCTCAGGCGTAGTGACCGGCCTGCTCTACTCACTCCGGCGATTCACCTACCCTGCTTTCTCTGCCGCGGTCTTTAACCTTGGCATCATCATCGCCGCGCCAATCCTGGCTGGGCGCCTCGACGCCTACAGCTTGGCCATCGGCGTGCTCCTGGGATCGGTGTTTCAGTTGGCCATCCAGATCCCGGCTCTGCGCGATGTAAAAGTCCGCTTCCGCCTGGATCTGTCCCACCCAGCATTGCGGCGCATCCTGGCCCTCTACGTGCCGATTGCCCTGGGACTCGTGGTGAGCAACGTGCAGGTGGCCATAGACCAACGGCTGGCTTCATCCACAGGCGAGAGCAGCATTGCCTGGATGGACAGGGCTACAACCTTGATCCAACTTCCCCACGGCATGGTGGCAGTGGCAATCAGCCTGGCGGTGCTACCGACTCTGGCCCAGCTCAGCGCGGCGGGCGACCACGAGGGCTTCCGCAGAACATTGGGCCTGGGTTTGCGCCTGGTGTTGGTGCTGATCGTACCTGCAACGCTCGGGCTGCTGGTGCTAGCAGAACCGGTCACCGCCCTGCTTTTCGAGCATGGCAGATTCACAGCCTACGATACCATCCAGACTTCCTGGGCGTTGCGCTGCTATCTCGCAGGGCTCATCTTTGCAGCCATCGACTGGCCCCTCAACTATGCCTTCTATGCCCGCCAGGACACCCTCACACCTGCGTTGGTGGGCATCGGAAGCGTGGTTGTCTACCTGGTAGTGGCACTGCTTCTGCTCAAGCCACTGGGCATGCTGGGCCTCGTGCTCGCCGATTCGGCCAAGCATTTCAGCCATGCCATCACAATGCTGATCCTAACCTGGCGCCGCATGGGCAATATGGCAGACCAAAGATTGGGACAGGCGGCAGGCAAGGCACTACTTGCCTCCGGAGTAATGGCCGGACTGATCGTCCTTGCCCAGTGGGCTACCACTCGCTTTGCGGCCTTCGATGGACTGCCTGGCCAACTGCTCGCGGTCTTGGTACCTGGCGGCATTGGCGCGATGGCCTACCTGGGGCTTGCCCATATGTTGCGCATCGAGGAAATCTCTAGATTCCGGCAGATGATCAAGCGGCGACTACCGGGCTCTAACCGGGCCTAGGCGACCAGCTCACCAGGCAGCGGATGTCCCGGGCACTCAGGAGCTCGTCCTGACGGCCGATACCGAGGTTGTGCCGCTACTCCTACCCCACACAGGTACTGAAACCGCAATTCAGATCCCGTGTCGTGAATCAGCGGGCCAAGATGTGTGTGAGTATCGTCGTCCCAGCCCCGCCAATGCTATGGGTCATCGCTGTGCCGGTACGCGCCAGTTGGTTGGCGCCCGCCTGTCCGCGCATCTGCATCACAATCTCGGCCACTTGATACAGAGCTGAGGCCCCAATCGGATGCCCTCTGGCCTTTAGCCCGCCCATCGTGCAAATGGGCAACCGGCCCTCGCGAAAGATCTCCCCCTCTGCTGCTAGGCGCCATCCCTCACCTCGCCTGGCGAAACCACTTGCCTCCAATTGCAGGCAGGCCATGATGCTGAATGCATCGTGCAGTTCAAAGAAATCCACGTCCTGTGCAGTCATCCCTGCCTGCTCGTAGGCACGAGCCGATGTAATCTGACAGGCCTCCAACGCCAGGGGATCCGACCGGTCTCGTACTACGAAGCGATCGGTAGCTACCGCCGATGCCAGAATCCGTACAGGCTCCTGTTGGAAATGATGCGCCCGGTCGCCGCGACAGACGATCACGGCTGCTGCCCCATCACAGATGGGAGAGCAGTCGTACAGGCGGAGCGGCGGGACGATCAGACGAGAGTTGAGGACCTTGTCCACATCAACCGGACTCCTAAAGAGAGCATGGGGGTTTCCAGCGGCATTCCGGTGGGCATTGACGGCAAAGTTGGCGAAATCCTCGTAGCGCACATTGTATCGGTCGAGGTAGAGGGACATGAGATAGGCACTTGCACCCACCAGTGTCAGTCCCTCAGGGACCTCCCGCTCCGCATCGAGGGCCAAGGCCAGGGTGTGCGTGGGTGGGGGCCCGGCGCCCATCAACTCCAGACCGGCGGCCATGGCCAGTTCCACCTGTCCACTGGCGACGGCCAGGCATGCGACGCGCAGTGCTGCCGCACCGCTGGCAGTGGCGGCCCGCACCTGCAATGCCTCGACACCAGACAACCCGGCCTCGCTGGCCAACAAAGCGGCAACATGCTTCTGTCCCGGGATTTCGTCGGCGAGCATGTTGCCGACATAGATGGCGTCTACGCGCTCCAGGCCTGCATCGGTCAAGGCTGACCGAATTACCTCCGCTCCCAGTTTGCGAAGACTGTCTGATGATGCCTTGAGAACGGGCGTTACTCCAATGCCAACGACAGCGATGTCGAGTGCCACAGCTACTACCTCAGAGTTCCTTCAGGGGACCGCGCCCCTGGACACGGACTGCAGGATGCCAACGGACACTATGGCGGGCGAGAACCATGCCTGCAAGCCAGCCTCGTGGGTTGGCGGTGGAGGTACCGCAGAAGCAGGACGCAGGCTTGAGCGGATCATCGGGACGCCAGCAACGTTTCATCGGCACACCCCGCGCCGCCGCCAGGCTGGCTCTTGACCGAGATAGGATGAACTCGTCCACATCTCGTCTGCACACCACATGAACACACCCCACTTGGCATGCGGGAAGTCTCGCGGACAGATATGGCACCGGACAGCATCGTCGCTGACTCTTGGAAAGTGGAAAGCTCGAGCTGCGATCCGAAAGAACATCCATCACTCGTATCTCGCTGTCCGGAGCTTTCGCGTTTCGCAGCAGGTGATCATAGGCTATCACATGTTAACAGGCTTGTCAAATCCCTGCAGAATACTGCGGCTACCAGAAGTCAGGTGAACCATTTGGGCACAAGACTGCGACACCTCAAGCCACGACCGCAAAAGGCCACTGAAACCATGGTCAGGTACCCGGTTGCTGCAGAGGCCGCGGGATCGAAATGCCATTTGCGAATCGCGGGTTTTGTCGACCTTGGTCTCTTGTAGTATAATACCCGCAACCTGCACGAGGTCAGGGTTGATGAAGCTGAGTCTTGCACAAGTGGAGCACACCGCCAGATTGGCGCAGTTGTCCCTATCGGACCGGGAGAAGGAGTGCCTCCGCGAGCAGCTTTCCTCGATCCTCGAGTACGCGCAGCGCCTGCAGCAGCTCGACACCAGCGCCATTTCGCCCACGTCCATGGTCGTGCCTCTGGAAAATGTGATGCGCGAGGATGAGATCCTGCCTTCCCTAGCCCCTGGCGATCTGTGGACAAATGCGCCCGCTTCCGCCGACGGCCACTTCCGCGTGCCTGTCGTGCTCGAGGGGGACGGATGACTGGGCTGTCCCTCCTGACCATCATGGAGGCCCGCGAGCTGCTCCGGCAGGGCGAGGTCTCGTCGGTCGAGCTCACCCGGTCTGTGCTGGACCGCATCCTCAGCTACGACAACTATATCCGAGCCTACCTTACCCTGGCCCCAGAACAGGCATTGGAGCAAGCCGCCAGCGCCGACCGGCTTTATGCCAGCACAGAGGCGCGGGACCTGCCGCCGTTGCTGGGCATCCCGCTGGCAGTCAAGGATGTAATCTGCGTTGAGGGCCTGCCTACCACCTGTGGCTCGCGCATTTTGGAGGACTATGTTCCACCGTTCAGCGCTACTGCCGTCGAGAAATTGCGCAAGGCAGGGGCCGTCATCCTGGGCAAGACCAACACCGACGAATTCGCCATGGGCTCGTCCACCGAAAACTCGGCCTATTTCACCACTCGCAATCCCTGGGATCTGAGCCGCGTGCCCGGCGGCTCCAGTGGCGGCAGCGCGGCTGCCGTCGCCGCAGGGATGGCCTTCGGCGCTCTCGGCTCTGACACCGGTGGCAGTGTGCGCCAGCCGGCCTCACTGTGCGGTGTGGTGGGTATCAAGCCCAGCTATGGCCGGGTGAGTCGCTGGGGGTTGGTCGCCTTTGCCTCATCGCTGGATCAGATCGGCTGCCTCGCGCGCACTGTCGCCGACGCGGCGCTCCTGCTGAGCACCATCGCCGGCACCGATCCGCGGGATGCGACGGCAGTGAACGCGTCCGTACCTGATTATACTGCACTGCTGGAGGGCGGTATTCGCGACCTGCGTGTCGGCGTGCCCCACGAGTACTTGCTTGAGGGGATGCAGCCGGAAGTTGAAGCAGCGGTACGTGGCGCCGCCAGCAGAATGGCTGACTTGGGCGCCCGGATCGTGGAGGTGTCATTACCGCACACTCACTACGCGCTACCGGCTTACTATCTTGTGGCCCCAGCCGAAGCATCGGCGAACCTGGCCCGTTACGACGGCATGCGCTACGGCCTGTCGCTGGATGGCGCTGACCTATGGGACAGCTACCGGCAAACACGGGGCCAGGGCTTTGGCCCCGAGGTCAAACGCCGCATCATGCTGGGCACCTATGCTCTATCTGCCGGGTACTATGATGCGTATTATCGCAAAGCAAGCCAGGTGCGCACCCTGATCCGCCAGGATTTCGATCGGGCGTTGGAGCAATGCGACGTGCTGCTCGCGCCCACCTCGCCAACCACGGCCTTCAAGCTCGTCGAGAAGGCAAGCGATCCGCTGCAAATGTATCTGCAGGACGTGTTTACTCTGGCCCTGTCGCTGGCGGGATTGCCCGGCATCTCGTTGCCGTGCGGCTTTGACCAGTTGGGGCTGCCCATCGGCCTTCAGATCATGGGGCGCGCCTTTGATGAAGCCACCGTGCTGCGCGCCGCCCATGCCTACGAAAGCGCGACGACGTGGCACAAGCAAGTGCCGGCATTGGAACAGCTAGTTCCATCGAAACTGAAAGGGGAGTGAGCATGACAACTTGTCAAGTGTGCCAGGCAGAGATTGCAGAAGGGCACCATGTCGAGGTCCGGGGTAAGGGCAGGCAGGCTCAGAATGCCCTCTTGTGCGCCAACTGCGCAGAAGAGATCGAGCGGCAGTTTCAGGCCGAAACGGAGAACCCCAACCTCATACTCGCCGCGCTGGCGGGCCTCGGTGCCGCTGCCATCGGCGCGCTGGTCTGGTACGGGGTGGTCGCCATCACCAACTACCAACTTGGGATCATCGCCGCCGGGATCGGCTGGCTGGTAGGCATGGCAGTGGTGTTTGGCTCTGGTCGCAAACGCGGTATCGCGCTGCAGGCGATCAGCGTGATCATCACTGTAGTGGCCCTCATCATCAGCGAGTACCTGATCTTGCACCACCTTATTGTTGAGGAGGGATACTCCGGGTTGCCCCTGTTATTGCCTCTGGGTCTGATGTTCGAGTTGGTAGTAGAGGGAATAAAGGCGGACTTGCTGACCCTCGTCTTCTGGGGCATAGCCATTCTGGCAGCCGCCGCCACACCTGCGCGAAGGCGCCTCCGCCGGGTGTAACCGGCAGGAGCGCGCTTGTGTACGGAGAACAGGAAATGGATTGGAGAACGTCATGAAAGTGATCATCCCCCTGGCAGGCTTTGGAAAGCGAATGAGGCCCCACACCTGGTCAAAGCCGAAGCCACTCCTCTACGTGGCTGGCAAGCCTGTGCTGGGCCACATCCTGGACAAGCTTGCCGATCTCGACGTAGAGGTGGAGGAACTGGTCTTTATCGTGGGATGGCTGGGTGAACAGATCCAGGAATACTACGAGGCCAGCGGATACCCCTACCCGGCCCGCTCTGTGGTCCAGACCGAGCTCTTGGGCCAGGCACACGCCATCTGGCTCGCGCGGGAGAACCTGCATGGGCCCGCACTGATCATCTTTGTGGACACCATCTTCGAAGCCGATCTCGGCGGGTTGGAGGCATCCGGTCTGGACGGTATCCTCTATGTCAAAGAGGTCGAGGACCCGCGCCGGTTCGGAGTGGCCGTGCTGGATAGAGACGGATTGGTGACCCGCTACGTAGAAAAGCCCGAGACGACGGACAACAAGCTAGCCGTCATCGGTGCATACTATATCCGCGACGCGGGCTGGTTGCTGCGTACCATTGAGGAGCTGATGGAGCGCAACATGCAGACCAAGGGCGAGTTCTACCTGGCCGATGCCCTTACGCTGATGATCGAGCAGGGCGCCCGCTTTAGCGTGCGCGAGGTCTCGGTATGGAAGGACTGTGGCACACCCCAGGCTGTGCTGGAAACCAACCGCCATCTCCTCGATCACGGCAGGGACAATGGCAGCATTGCCCGGGTGACCGACTCGGTGCTGATCTCGCCGGTGTACATTGATCCGTCCGCCCAGGTTGAGAATGCCATTATCGGCCCCTATGTGACACTCGCCGAGAACAGCGTGATCAGGCAATCGATCATACGCGACTCGATCGTTGACAAGGGGGCACATATCGATGATTCCCTGCTGGATCGCTCCCTGATCGGCAGGGATGCCGTTGTGCGCGGGCGTTATCGCAGCCTGAATGTGGGCGACTCGGCCCGCGTAGACTTTGCCCCGTCCGATGAGTGAAGCCAGCGCCGGCCGCGTTGAGTGCTATTCAGGCCATACCTACGCGCAGGAGCCGCGGGTGGTTGTCTGGCAGGGGCGTCGCTTCGCCGTGGTGCAGATCGAGCAACGCTGGCGAGCTCCCGAGGGACCAGCCTTCCTCGTCGAGACTGAAGCAGATGCACGTTTCAAGCTATCTTACAATGAGCGGGAGGATACCTGGACGATCCAACCGTTGGGGGATTCCGATCCTGAGGCGCTCGAGCCCGCGTATTCGGACACGGATGGCCTCGAGGGCGACAGTTTCCGCCCAGACAACAGCAAGCCAGTATCAGCATGAGGACAAGGAGGTCCGAGAGCGAATATGAGACAGTTTGTAGCCGAAAAGATTGAGAAGGTGCCGCCTTCAGGCATCCGCCGCTTCTTTGACATCGCTGCGACGATGGATGACGTCATCTCACTGGGCATCGGCGAGCCCGACTTTGACACGCCGCCCGCCGTCGTCCGCGCAGGGGTCCGGTCTCTTGAAGCCGGCGAAACGCACTATACTTCGAATTCGGGCATCAGCGCATTGCGCGTTGCCCTGTCCGATCACCTGGATAGGCTCTATGGCGTGCGCTATGACCCAGAGACGGAGCTGCTGATCACCGTAGGCGTCTCGGAGGCCCTGTACCTGGCGCTTGCAGCAACCACGGAGCACGGCGACCAAGTGATCGTGCCCGAGCCTTGCTTTGTGTCGTACAATGCAGAGGTGATCTTTGCCGGGGGCGCCCCTGTGAACGTGTGCACCAGTGCGCAGAATGGCTTCCAGGTGCTGTCACCACAGATCGAGGAGCTGATTACCGACAGGACAAAGACACTGCTGTTGGGCTATCCCAACAATCCCACCGGCGCGGTAATGAGCCGCGAGCGCCTGCTCGATGTAGCCCAGTTGGCCGAGAAGCACGACTTGCTTGTCATCTCGGACGAGATCTATGACCGGCTGGTGTACGGCGTGGAGCATACCTGCTTTGCCTCGCTGCCGGACATGCGCCAGCGGACGATCCTGCTGGGTGGCTTTTCCAAATCGTACGCCATGACCGGATGGCGCATCGGCTACGCGGCGGCCCCGGCTGAAATCCTGGCCGCCATGCGCAAGGTGCACCAGTACACGATCATGTCCGCGCCGACCATTGCCCAGTATGCCGCGCTCGAAGCGCTCGAGACCGGCGAGCAAGCCGTTGAGGAGATGCGCGCCCGCTATGACCGGCGCCGCCGCCTCATTGTCGATGGACTGAACAGCATCGGCCTGACCTGCTTTGAGCCAAAGGGTGCTTTCTATGCGTTCCCCTCCATCACTGCCACGGGCATGACCGACGAGGAGTTCTCGGAGCGACTTCTCAAGGAGGAAAGAGTCGCCTGTGTGCCGGGCAGTGCCTTTGGTGCATGCGGGGCTGGCCATGTCCGGTGCTCCTATGCCACCAGCTACAAGCAGATCGAACAGGCCCTCGAACGCATGGCCCGTTTCGCCCGGCGGCATGGGTAGAATCCTGGAGGACGGGCGCTTTGCGCCACACCATACAACGGGGGCAACCATGAACCACGTGTGCGAATCCAAACACCCCTTGGTCCGACACAAGCTGACGGTGTTGCGCCAAACCGATACCGGCGTCCGCCGCTTCCAGGAAGTGGTCAGGGAATTGAGTACCCTGCTGGCCTACGAGGTTCTGGCTGACCTGGCCTTGACTGAGACCACGGTGACCACGCCGTTGGCCGAGGCTGCAGGGCATATACTTGCCGAGCGAGTCGCGCTTGTTCCGATCTTGCGTGGAGGCCTGGGTTTGGTCGTTCCTATCTGGAGTCTGATACCAGAAGCCCAAGTGGGTCACATCGGGCTCTATCGCGACGAAGATACCTTGCAGCCTGTCGAGTACTACTGCAAGCTCCCCCCTTCCAGCCAGGTGGACGTCTGTCTCCTGCTAGACCCAAT
>JBFFCR010000086.1:0-11565 GCA_041559855.1 Anaerolineae bacterium
CATGCCCATCTGGACCGCAAGCTGATCCTGATCTCTGCGCCGGCGGGCTATGGCAAGACCTCCCTCCTGACCGACTTTGCCCATGACACCGACCTGCCGGTCTGCTGGTACACCCTGGACGAGTTTGACCGGGACTTGCGCATTTTCCTCGAGCATCTGATAGCCGCCATCGCCCATCGTTTCCCCGCCTTTGGGCAGCGCTCACTCAGCTTTCTGCGGGACTCGGCGGGTCCCGGCACTGACCTTTACGCCTTGGTGGCCACCCTAGTCCAGGAGATCTATGATACCATCCCTGAATACTTTTTCCTGGTCCTTGACGATCACCACACCGTTGAGGAGCAGGAGCAGATCAACGAATTCCTCGATCTCTTTGTCACCTACGTCGACGAAAACTGCCACATGATCATCGCCTCGCGCACGCTGCCCGCCTTGCCCAACCTCTCGCTCTTGGTCGCCCGCCGGCTGGCAGCCGGCCTGAGCATCGACGAGTTGCGCTTCACACCTCAGGAGATCCAGGCGCTAGCCGAGCAGAACTACAAGCTCGACCTCTCCGCCGAGCAGGCAAATAGGCTGGCGGAGCGTACAGGAGGTTGGATCACCGGCCTGCTTCTCACCACCGTGCACCGCTGGCAAGGAGCTAGCGGCGAGGTCCCGGTGCGGGGCCGCATCAACATCGACGTATACGACTACCTCTCCCGCCAGGTCCTCGACCGGCAGCCCGACGGCCTTCGCCAGTTCCTGCTTGACTCTTCCGTTCTGGACGACATGAGTCCGCAACTCTGCGCCGAGGTGCTCGGGACCGACCGTCCGGACCGGCTCCTGGATCAGATACGCATTCGTAATCTCTTTGTCATCGAGTTCGAGGGCCAGCAGATACGGCTCCGCTACCACGACCTCTTTCACGACTTCCTCCAGGACACTCTTCGCAATGAGAACCAAGCCCGCTTCCGCGAGTTGACCCTGCGCGCCGCACAGGCCTACGCCGCCAGAGGCGAGTGGGAGCGAGCCGTCAGCCGCTACCTGACCCTGGACCATTTTCCGCCTGTCGTCGAAATCATCCGCCGTCTGGCCACCCCATTCTATGATGCTGGACGCTGGGACACCCTCGCCGGCTGGATCGACGCCCTGCCCGATCAGGATCTGGCAGACAACCCGACGTTCCTCCTTCATAGGGGCAAGATCCACATGGAGCGCGGCGAGCACGCCCAAGCCCTGACCCGCTATGCATTGGCTGAAGAGCTGTCCAGCGCCACCGGCGATAAGCCGGGACGAGCTTACGCGCTCGCCATGAAGGGCTACATCCTGCGCTTTCAGGGACGCTACGCTGAGGCCCTGGCCCAAAGCGAGAAGGCGCTTCAACTGGTCAGCGGGGTGAGCGCAGAGGAGCAACACGCCATGGCCCTGGCCCACAACAACGCCGGATTATGTCACTTTCGACAGGGTGACCTTGACAGAGGTCGGGCCGCCTTGGCAGAGTCGGCTCGCCTCTATGAGGGCCTCGCCGACTCGTACGGCGAGGGTATGGTCTACCACGATCTGGGGCTGGCCCACGAACTGATGGGCGACCTGTCAGGGGCAGCCAGCTACTACCAGGCCGCCCTGCAACGTTGGGAGCAACTAGGCAGCCCTGGTCCGTGGGCCAACACTCTGAACGGATTGGGCGTAGTGCACCACCTGCAGGGCAAGTATGAGCAGGCTGCGCAGGTGCTCGAGCAGGCGCTGGCCAAGAGCCGCAACGCTGGCGACTTGAGAATAGAGGCCTTCGTCTGGGCCAGCCTGGGCGATCTCCACCGCGACCAAGGCGCATACGAGCGCGCTCAACAGGCCTATGCCCAGGCACTGGAGATCGCTAACCGGTGTCGCAGTGGCTTCATCCAGACATACGCGACCAACGGCCTGGGCCATGTCTCCCGCTTGCAGGGCGATGTGGCCCGCGCCCTCGGGCAGATGGAACGCGCCATGGCATTGGCCGACCAGCACGGCTCGAGCTACGAAACCAGCTTGTGCCACATCTCCCTGGGTATCCTCTGCGGTGACACGGATGATCTGAGTAATGCGCTACGCCACCTCGATCGGGCAGTGGAGCAATTATCCGCCGGCGGCTTCCGGCGCGACTTGGCGTCTGCTTTCCTGCAACGCGCCCAGATAGCCTTCCAGGCCGGGGAACGCAGGCAGGCGCTGGCAGACCTCGAGCAAACCCTGGAACTGGCTAGCCAGCTGGGATTCGACCAATTCATAGTAGTAGAGGGCGAGCGTCTCGGCGGGCTGTTGGAGTACGCCCGGTCCCAGGACGTGCAAAAGAGCATTCTGCCTGACCTGATTGCGCGGATTGAGGCTCACCGTGCTCAGGTTGCCTCGCGACCGGAACCTTCGCCCAAGAGCGAACCTAGGCAGTCGCTCAAGATCTATGCCTTGGGGCAGCCCCGCACTCTTCTGGGCGGGGAGAACGTCCAATGGCCCATCCAGCAGAGCCGCGATCTGCTCTTCTGCCTGCTACAGCACAAGCAGGGCTTGCGCAAGGAAGAGATTGGCACCATTTTCTGGCCGGATCACCTTCCACACAAGCTGGACGGGGTCTTCCGATCCACCCTATACCGCTTGCGGCGCGCTGTTTCTCGCGAGAGCGTCGTCTTTGTCGACGGCGTGTATAGCTTCAACTGGGACAGCGATTATTGGCTGGATGTCGAGGCTTTTGAGACCCTCATGGACCAGGCCGAGGAGACAGCCGACGTGGATGAAAAACGCGCCCTTCTCGAGGAAGCCCTTGTCCTCTGCCAGGGCGACTATCTGGAAGGGATTTATGATGACTGGTGTGTTCTCGAACGAGAGCGCCTGCGCGAACGTCACTTGACAGCCCGAGAATCACTGGCTCAGCTCTATGCTAGCCGTGGCAGCCTTCAGAACGCGATCGAATCCTACCAGCGCTTGGTAGCGCTGGATCCATTCCGCGAGTCAGCCCACCGCGAGCTGATGCGCTGTCACTACCGACTTGGCGACCGGGTGGCTGCGATCCGGCAATACCACACCTGCATGCAGATCTTGCGCGATGAGCTGGGCCTGAGCCCGGCCACTGAGACCGAGGATCTGTATTTGCAGATCATTGGTTGAATCCGCAACACACCACACCTCATTCCCGACACGCTGTGAGTTAAGGCCCCACAGTCACTACGACTTGCCCCCGAACAGATAATGGGCGCCCGCACACGACGCGGGGTGCATCAGTTCCACCCTCTGTCCGGTGGTCTGCCGGGCAGTTTGGTGAGTGATTTGGTGAGTCCTTTGGTGAGAGGTATCTGTTATCCTACAATCGCATCTATATCGAGGAGGCAACAATGAAAAAGCTGAGCTATCTTTGGGCACGGTTTGGCACCCCCCGCAACCGTAAAGTGGCCTACATTGTAGTGAGTCTGGTTGCGCTGGCCGTGGCCAGCGGCGCGCCTGGGGCCGGCAGCGGCGCGCCGGGTGGCGGTGGTCTGACTAACGTAGTAATTGGTTGGTAGCAGGCGGACAGATCGACGCACGGCGCATTGTCGCGCGAGATTCCTACCTACAGCAAGGGGATCAGCGGAGTACTTTCCGCGATCCCATCCTAAAGTGACAGCCCGTTCTGCTCAGGTGCAAGCTTGCACCTGAAGCAGGCGTGCCATCCTACTGAGGAACCATGATCCTGTCCTTGGCTGTCATCCTGGGCCTGATAGCTAGCGCCATTCGGCACCGGAGCGAAACCGCAAGTCAGATAGCATCGATATCGTTGCGCTCACCCTGGCTGGTGCTGCTCGCTCTTGCGCTGCAAGTGCCGCTTCTCCGGGCCCCATTCGGTCCTACGCAGGAGGTGACAGGTGCTCAAATCGCTTTCCTGTTCTCACAGCTACTGCTGTTGACCTTTGTCTGGCTGAACTGGAGAGTTCTGGGCATCCGGATTATTGGGATTGGCGTACTTTTCAATCTGCTGGCTGTTCTGAGCAATGGCGGATTCATGCCCATCACCCCTCAGACGCTGGTTCGCATCAATCCAGGGAGCGTCCTGGACCAGTGGACACTGGGCTTTCACTATGGCAGCTCCAAAGACATCATCCTGTTGCAGCACGACACAACACTGTGGGTATTGTCCGACGCTTTGGTGCTGCCGCCACCGTTTCCGTGGCCGACGGCTTTCAGTTTGGGCGACCTGCTGATCGCCGCGGGAATCATTGTTACGTTACAGGGGCCCGTCTCCCTCCCGAGACTCGCCCACCGATTGCGCAGTTCGCAGAGACGAATTAGCCTGCATGCGTATTCTATGACACCCAAGGAGGTACCAAACGATGAATCACAAGAGTCTTAATGAGCTACTGTGTGCTGCCACCGTAAATGCCCGATTTTGCGAGACCCTGCTGCACGACCCAGCCCGGGCAGTTTCCGCCGGGTACTTTGACCATTCGTTCGCGCTGACCCAGGAAGAACGCGATCTCGTGGTTAACATCCAAGCCCAGGACCTCGCAGATTTCGCCTCCCAGGTCTACACCTTTATCACCGGCAATGGGAATGGCATGACGCCCAGCCGCAGCGCACACAACGTACGCAACGGCAACGGGCATAGCGGCAACGGACGCAATGGGAACGGACGCAAGAAGGAGATCTGGACCTCGGAGGATGCCATGGTCGATCTCTATCGCGCCCCTGCGTTCGCCCACGCCTAGTTGGCGTGCCATCGGGACGGGCGACTACCGGCTGTTCCCGAAGGCCAGTTTGAAGAGGAAGACGCAAGAATAATGATGGCTATGGGTTCATCAGAACCGAACACGATCTTTCATCAGATCATGGAGACTCTGACTGAAGGAATCGCCATCACCAACGCGCGGGGAGAAATAGCATTTGCCAACCAGGCTTTGGCGCAGATGCTGGGCTACGAACCTGGCGAGCTGGTGGGCCAATCCTGGACCTTGCTGTTCGCCGAGAGCCTGCAAGAGGGTGATTGTGCCGTGCCTGACCGTCACGAAGCGCGCTTGCTGCACAAACACGGGGGCGAGATCTCCGTGACAACCAGCTGCTTTGCGCTATCAGACGGCGATCTCGATGCGGGCAACCTGACCACGTTCACTGACATGCGTGACCCAAGCCGCGCCCCCCTAGGACGCAGGGACGGGGCCGCGACAGCAGTCTCGAGTGAGCGCATCGCTAGCATCGTCCACGAGTTGAACAACTCCTTGAGCATCTTGACCCTTCAGGCCCAGATGATCCACAAGAAGGAAGCCCTGGGCCCGGGTCTCAGGGAGAGCGTGATGGCGATCCAGGACGAGGCTTTGCGCATGGCCATGATGGTCGAGAGCCTGCGTTTCGCCGCCGCTGACCCTTACGACGTCCACCTGCAACCAACTGACATCAACGCACTCGTCGCACGGACGCTTGAGCTGCACAAGCCCCTTCTCGAGCAGGCGCGTGTCCGCCTGGACTTGAACCTGGAAAGCGGCCTGCCTCCTGTACAAGCCGATCCACTTCGTCTGCAGCAGGTCTTTGTCAACCTGATCAACAACACCCGTCAAGCCCTCGAAGGATCGTCAGAAGGCGGACGCCTCACCGTCGGCACGCGCAGGATGGAGACCGGAAGCGGACCCACCTGTGTCCAAATCAGGTTCGTCGACGACGGGCCCGGCATCCCGCCAAACGTGATGCCCTACATCTTTGAGCCCTTCTACACCACCAAGACAGGAAATGGCATGGGCTTGGGCCTGCCAATCTGCCAGCAGATTGTCGAAAAGCACGCCGGACGCATCTGGGTTGAGGAAAATCGCGCGTCTGGGGCATCATTGGTCCTGGAATTGCCGCTCATCGAGGAGCGCCCCGCCAGGGCCCACAGGTCTGGTGCATTCGACAAGCGCCGTCCCCACATCCTGGTAGTCGATGACGAGCCCGAGGTAGCCCGCTATGTCGGCGAATTCCTGGAACAGGAAGGCTTTGTGGTCACCACGGCAACAGGTGCTCGCAAGGCTCTGACCCTGCTCGACAAGACACAAGTCGACCTGATTGTCTCCGACCTGAGCATGCCCCGCATGGGCGGCAGGCAGTTCTGGACTCAGGTGCATGAGCGGAACCCCGACCTGGCGCGCCGCATCATCTTTTCGACGGGGGACAGTAGCGGCAGGAAGTCGCTTGCGTTCCTCCGCTCCACCGGCTGCAGCTGGATAGAGAAGCCGTTCAAGCCTGAAGAACTGCTCCACCTAATCACCCAGAGACTCTCACTAGATCCCGACATCACGTTGCATCACGAGGAGATTGCCGAAGCAGCTTGAGATCCGGAGCCCCCGCCTCATCCGGACGTTGGTGATCGACGAGCTCCATTCACCCCTGGCAGGGTGATTGCTCCGGCCTGCACCGCAGCGCCGGTCCCTTGCCGTTCATAGGCTCGCGCCATATCAAAGGCCAACGCCTGCCAGCGAGCCGTGACCCGCTGGGAGCAGTCCGGTGCGCAGTCGCCACCTGCACACAGGCTCACGTTGGGCTGCGGCCCGGCGCCTTCCAGCGCGCCGCTACTCCCGCGAGGAGCCCACCCTAGCGGAATGTGTACTCGATGCTGTACTCCACGTCCTCGGCCTCGACCGCCGTCACACGGTAGGATGCGTCGCCAAAAGAGTCAACCACCATCCAACCCTGCCCGGTCACGGTTTCGCCTCCCAGAGCCTCCAGCGCCAGTGTTACTGCATCGTCCTCGCCCAACAACTCGATCTTGTAGCTGCCCCTGCCCACCTTGAGGATAACGGTGGCATCGAGGATCGCGCCGCTGACCTGTGTCTCCAGATCCTTCGTGCTGGTGCCGTTGGCCTCGCCCACGGTCACGGTTATCTTGCCGCCGGACCCATCCTGTTGCCGCGAGCTGCTCGAATTCATCTCCGTGTACCCCTCACAGCCGATCACCAACAGCGCCGCAACAACGAGCGACGACGCCACCAGCAGTTTCCACTTGCTCATATCTCCCTCCCTCGCTCGGGAACACAATCCCATCTTTCAGTCGCTTTCATGCGTTGTCCACTCTCTTCATGCCAAATTCACCTTCTCCGCTCGACACCGGAACTCGTCCACCTACACGACCCTGCCCTCCACCCGAGCCTCCTCGGCTGCAAAGGCCAAGAGATGGCTCTCCAGTGACTCACGGCTGGTAGTCAGTCCCTTCATGCTGCCGTGTTCAAGCCGCAGCGACCGGACAAACGCGGCCATCAGACCCGCATCACCACCTCCGTGTCCGCTCAGATCCTCCTCCATCCCGCCAGAAGGCAGCTCGGGCTCCTCCACCCTACCAGTCAGGTGATCGTGGATCTCAATGCAGTCGCCGAACCCATACCCGAGGCGGGCGCGGAGAGTGGCACGCGTGCCATCGTAGCGCATCGTCCGCCCTTCCTCGTGGGAATGGCCGTGCATGAATAGCGTGCCGCTGGCCCCGCTCTCAAACTCCAGGTTCACGGTCTGGTGATCGACCACATCGTTGTCGCAATGATACACGCAGCGCCCGTACGGCCCAGTCTCCAACGCGCGCCGGCGCACCTCCAAGTCCGGGTCCTCCGCGATCACCGACACGGGCCATCCGATGTACTCGCGCAGGTAGAAGCGCGGCCCGTACCAGGGACACTCGTCCGCAGCCGGACAGCCATCAGTGCAACGCGCCGGGGCACCAGGCGGTGCGTTCTCGGGCCGAAAGTGGATCAGCGACCCGAACGAGCCCAGTCGGCGCACGGGTCCAAGGTTCCAGTGGAGTATGTCCATGTCGTGACAGCACTTGGCCAGGATCATCGGGCTCTCGATCCGGCTGGTGCGCCAGTTGCCCCGCACAAAGCTGTGGGCCATGTGCCAGTGGGCCACATTCTCGCGGTGTTCCACAGTCACAATCCGCCCCAGACGCCCGGAGGTCACGATCCGGTGCAGCGTCGAGAAAAAGGCTGTGTAGCGCAGCACGTGGCAGATCACCAGCAGACGCCCCCGCTCCTCGGCAGCCTGCATCAGCCGGACGCTCCCTACCAATGTGTTGGCCATAGGTTTTTCCAGCAGCACCTCGTAGCCCAACTCAAGGGCAGGAAGCGTCGACTCCAGGTGCATCCGGTCCAGCGTGCAGTTTACCAGCGCCTCGGCGAGTTGACCGCGCGCGTACACCTCTTCCCACGACGCGAACCTTCGCTCCGGTGGGATGCCGTGGGCCTCAGCGAACCGTTCACGCCTTCTCTCATGGGGCTCGGCAACCACGGTGAAGCGGATCTGCTCCGGGTGCCGCAACGCGTAGCGCCCGTAGGCCTCATAGCCCCGGTTCCCGGCCCCGATCAACACCGCTTCGATAGGTTTACCCATCGGATCGTCCTCCTCACCGCGCCCTTTCCCGTCGATCCCACTGGCGATGCCCCGGCCTGCCGGTGCAGGCAGATTGGCACCTCCACAATCCACCCACACCCTAACGCCTGGCGCGATCCGTCAAGCGGGCCAGGTCTGCCACACGACTCGATGGTCGCCGGCGTCATACGTCTCTAGCACAGCATCCAGCGGTTTTCCTTCAGCGGCTGCTTTGCGCTGCTGCTCCAACCACGCAGCCGCGATGCGCAGCCGTGCATGGGTGCTGGCGAAATAGCCCAGCGCCACGTGAATCTCGCTGCGGCGCGAGCGGGCCCGCCACAGTATCTCCCACTCCTCGCGTAGCTCCTCCAGCTCAGCCGCCAATGCGCTCAGCGCGAGGATCTGCTCATCCATCTCTTCGAGCACTTTTCCTCTGGGCCTCTGTTGGCGCAGCGTCGCGCGGATCAGCTGGCCTAGCAGCGTCTTCCGTACCGCATAACCCGTCAACCTTGCTGCCGAGGCCATCTCGCGCAGGGTCAGCTCGCGCCGATGTCCCGAAGCCACCGCATCACACACCGCCTCCGCCCCGGCTGCAAGGCCATGCATCTCGCGGAGCGTCTCCAAGGGCAATGCCCCAACGCCCTCTACCGTCTCACCCGTCAGCGGGTCATCGAACAGGGCCAGCACCGTGTTCGAGCGGTTGATTCCAGGGACGCCGGGCAGGTCATTGGCCTGCGCAAGTCGCTCGAGCGCGTTCATGATCCCCTCATGCTGCGCCCCAAAGAACAGGGGACCAAAGGCCGCATCGAACGCCGCATCGCTGGTTGTCCCCCCCGCCCAGCTCTGGGCTGCGCCCAGCAGGTAGCCGTGCCAGCTTAGCCCCAGGTGCTGATAATGGCCAAAGTCGCCCCAGTCGGTATTGAGCATCCCAACGGCCCCTGCGGCCACCCCGTCGCGCACCAGATTGCGGATGTTGGTCCGCGCCCCGCTGACCCGCGGAAAGAGGCTGTTCCACGAACCAGTGCCCGGACACACCCACAGCCCCGCTCCGGCACCGGTCAACTCGCGGACCTGAGGGTAGGCCTCCTGTGGATAGTAGGACCAGACAAGCAACGTGACGTCATCCGGGAGCTTTTCGATCAGCTCCGGGTGCTCGAGCAGCATGTCGGCCCAGATCTGAATACGCTTGCCGTGCGCTGCTGCCAGATCTCGCACCCGCAGGATGTGCTGCAGATAGACTCGGCCCACCCCCTCCGGAAAGCCCCCAGCAGCCTCTACCAGCGCCTTGCTGGCCCCACGACCCAGGTCGTAGGTCTCATCACAGTTGACGTTGAATGTAGGCGAGCTAAAGGATGGCAGCATGTCGCCGTACAACTCATCCAGCAGGGCGTAAGTCTCATCGATCGCCGGGCTGAGCGTCCACAGCAGGTCGGTCTCGGCAAGATGCTTGTACTGGGGCAGACGCAGGATGTTTCGCGCGTGCCCGAACGATTGCAGGTTCGGCATCAGCTCCACGTGCCGCTGGCGGCAGTAGGCATCCAACTCGAGGATGTCCTCGCTGCTCAGCGCGCCACACCCGGCGCCGATACGGGGGTGGCGCGGGAACTCGAAGGTGTGCTCCGTGTAGAGCTGGAGCACGTTGATCTTGTAGTGGCTCAGCTCATCAACCAGGTGCATGAGCATCCCGGTGGTGGGCACCTTGCGCCGTGACACGTCGAGCAGCAGCCCCCTGGCAGCAAGTCTGGGCCAGTCACGAATGGTCAGCGCAGGAATGTGATCCTCGTGCAGCCGCACCAACTGGCGCAGCGTCTGTGTCGCATAGAACAAGCCCGTCAGCTCATCAGCGTAGAGCACGATCCGGCCGCGCTGAACAGCCAGGACATAGGCCTGCTCGCCAATTTCCCCGGCGGCATGCAGCCGCTCCCGGAACGCTTCCACCTCGAATGCCGCGGCCTGCTCGGCGCCGCACACCAGCAGGATGGCATGGTCAGGCTGCGGCGGAGCGTGCGCCTTGACGATGGACAGCGCCAGTCCCGTCGCCTGTAGGATCTCGTCGCGGAGCTGACAGGCGGCGAACCAGGTATCGTCCCCGGAGCCGGCGGGCAGCGCAATGGCCATCTCCTCGTCCAGGACACACATGCCCTTGACCAGCATCAATTCCTTCGGCTCGGGCAGCAGGTGTATCGCCATACCCACCCTCCTTTGGCCTGCGGCTGCATTGCGCCACACGAGACCCTACTGCAATGGAAACACCGCCAACAGCATCCAACTCACAAACAGCGCGCCGCTGACAGCAAAAGCCCAATTGCCCCGGTACGGCGCGGCAGCGAGCCCATGTAGTGCGATGACAATGGGAAACACGGGCAGGATCAGGAACAGGAAGCCCAACTCAGGGCTCAATAGAATCGCCAAAGCCAGCGTCCCAACCAGGACCAAGCTGTGCGCAACGATCCAGCCGATCCGCCCGCCCAGTCTGGTGCCCTGCACCATTTCGCCCGCTGCAAGGAACCAGGGCAGCAGCAGCGCGGCTCCGAGTGGCCACAGCACCAGGCGGCGCGGGATCAACAGCCATGGAATCCACACCCACTCGGCCAGGAGTCCCACACCGAGCCACAGGAGGGCAAAGACCACCAACCCACTCAGGATCGCGCGCAGTCCGGGCAACGCAGGGCGGGCCCACAGGAGCAACAGGCTCACCGCGCCAGCGACAGCATACCAGATCAGCAGATAACCGCCGACTAGTAGCCCCAGTGCCTGATTCAACTCCATTCCGACGGCGCTCGCCAGCCAGAGGAGCAGCGTCGCGCTCACGGCACCACCAGCCAGAGCGCCCAGCCGCCGCCACAGGGAGCGTCGCGGCGCAGCAACATCCGGGTTGGCCATCAGCGGAGCTAGCCCGGTTCCCAGCAACAGCACGCCCACGATGACCAGCCCATACCACAGCATGCGGCGGTCGGTATAGTCAGTCGCCCCTGGCTGGGCTCCAAACGTGGCGTCCAGCCAGTCGCGAGCTGCCGCGTGAGCCGTAGGTGAAAAGAGGATGGTGATGTGCTCCACACCGGGCACCACGATCAGCTCGCGCGCCGCCCCAGCAGCCGGATCGCCGGCCGGGCCCCCGGCATCCGCCAGCAGCTGCTCGGCGTTCTCCACAAAACGACCCTCCAGCGCGCCCGCCATCAGCAGCAGGTTGCGCGGCAGCTCTAGCGACACCTCCGCTCCCGTCGGCGACACAGCGATTGTCGCCGCTGTCCCAGGATGATCGATGCCAAAGCTGAG
>JBFFCR010000087.1:0-11543 GCA_041559855.1 Anaerolineae bacterium
CAGCGTCGGCATCACTGCCTACAACGAGGAAGCGAATATCGGCCGGCTGTTACAGGCGATCATCGACCAGCGGCTCTACGAAGTCGAGATCACCCAGATTGTCGTCGTCGCCTCGGGCTGCACCGACCGCACTGAGGAGATCGTGCGGGAGTACATGGATCGGGAGCCCCGCATCGAGCTCCATGTCCAGGAGAGGCGCGAGGGCAAGACGTCGGCCATCAACGTCTTCTTGGCCCACGCCAGGGAAAAGATCTGCGTGCTGGAGAGCGGCGACACGCTGCCCCGCGAGGACACCATCGATAAGATGGTGCGCATGTTCCGCGAATCGGCAGTGGGCATGACCGGCGCCCAGAAGGTAGCTGTGAACACCCCAGATCACGTTGTGGGCGTGCTGTCACACCTGCGCCTGCAGATGGAACACCAACTCTGTCTCGAGATCCCGCGCTTGGGCGAGCTGATCGCCTTTCGCAAGGTCTTTGACCAGATCCCGCCCGACGTGGCGATGGACGAAGCATTTGTCGAAGCCCTTATCATCCGCCGGGGGATGCAGGTTCGCTACGCGCCCGATGCTGTGGTCTATAACATGGGGCCCGAGACGGTGAGCGATTTTGTCAAGCAGCGCCGCCGCAACTATGCCGGGCATCTCTATCTCAAGGACAAGTACGGTTACAAGGTCTCCAGTCTGCAGAACACGCGCGTTGTCCGCCTGGCTCTGGGAGAGGTGTGGGGTGCGATCCGGCTGGTGGGCACGCTGGGCATCCTGGCGGTGCTGGAGATTTATTCGCGGATCCTGGGCGCGTGGGACTATCGCGTGAAGAAACGGGATCACGTTGTGTGGGACATGGCCTGGACTACCAAGGATCCCGGTCAGGGTGTGGGCCAGCAAGAGTCACCAGCAGAGACAGGACAGCCCGTTGAAAGATAAGCTACTGAACGCCCTCAAGGTGATCATCAGCCTGGGGCTCATCGCCTTTATCTTTACCCGGCCCGTGATCCGAAACGGGGACTGGGACGCCGCCCTGGCAGAGCTTCGCTTCTGGCCCTGGCTGCTGGGGCTGGCCATCTATTTCATAGCCATCGGCTTCAATGTGCTCAAGTGGCAGTACCTGCTGCGCACGCTGGACCTGCATGTGCCCTTCCTCAGCCTCTACCGCTACAACCTGGTGGGTCTGTTCTTCTCCCTTCTGCCGTTGAGCATGGTCGGCGGCGACATCGCGCGCGGATGGGACCTGGCCCGCCATACCGAAGGGCAGACGGCGGATGTGGCCGTGTCGGTGCTGGTCGACCGGCTGGTCGGGCTGGCTGGGTTCCTGCTGGCCAGCGTCCTGGGACTCGGATCTGCCGTGCTATTCCTGGGGCGTCCTGACCTCACATGGTTGCTGGCGACGCTGGTTGTTCTCCTGCTCGGTTTTATCGTGGCTATTGCCGCGTTGATGAGCCAGCGTTTGCGTCGTCTCGTGGAAAAGCTCTTCAACCTTGGACCACTGAAACGTTTCTTATCCCTCTATCAGAAGCTGTCCGACTCACTCCAGGGATATCGGACCCACATGGGGGCCTTGATCGTGGCCCTCGGCATCCAGTTGCTGACCGTGCTCACAACCTGCGTGGTCAACTACCTGGCTGCCGTGGCGATCGGGACCGACATACCCGTCGAGTGGGTGTTTGTGCTCACGCCGCTCACGGCCTTTGCGCCGTTCCTCCCCTCCATCGCCGCGGGACTGGGTTGGAACCAGGGTGTGTTCTACGTCCTCTACGTGGACCTGGCGAAGTTGGGCGGCATTGACCCCGAGGCCTTTGCCCGGTCGGTGCTGTTCATGTCCCTGGCCATGCAAGCCATCATCATTCTGTCCGGTCTGCCCGGGGCGGTCCTCTGGTGGCGCAAGCGCGACACCGAAACCCCTGCTGACCGACCTGCTTGATCGCTCACCAAGGATAGGGCAGCAGACCCCGGGCCCGCCATGCCAGCCGCCCCTGCCGTCCGAGGAGGCAGCCTATGCCTAGCCTGACCGAAATCGATCCCGATATCGCGGCCATTCTGGCGCGCGAGCGGATCCGGCAGAACACCACCATCCAGCTCATCCCCTCGCAGAGCACCGTGACCGAGGCGATCCTGGAAGCCCAGGGCTCGATCCTGACCAACCTCACGGTCGAGGGCTATCCGGGCCGGCGCTACTTCCCGGGCTGCGAGAACGCCGACGCCATCGAGCAGCTGGCCATTGAGCGGGCCAAAGCCCTGTTCGGCGCCGAGCACGCCAACGTCCAGCCCCACTCGGGCGTCAATGCCAACACCGCTGTCTATTTGGCCGCGCTGGAGCCTGGCGATGCCGTCCTGGGCATGGCCTTGAGCCATGGTGGCCACCTTTCCCACGGCTACCATCTAAGTCTCTCGGGCCGCTTCTATCGGTTCACGTCCTTTCACGTTGACCGTGTCACGGAACAGATCGACTATGGCGCCGTGTCCGACCTCGCCCGCCGCACCAAACCCAGGATGATAGTTGTCGGTGGCAGCGCCTACTCGCGCATCCTGGACTTTTGCCGGTTCCGCGAAATCTGTGACCAGGTCGGCGCCTTGCTCCTGGTCGACCAGGCCCACATCGGCGGCCTGGTGGCCGCGGGCCTGCATCCCAATCCCGTGCCTTATGCTGATTTCGTCACCGGCACTACCTACAAGACCCTGGGCGGGGCCAAGGGTGGCTATATCCTCTGCCGGGCAGCCCACGCTCAGGCCATCGACCGGGCTGTGTTCCCCGGCGTCCAGGGCAGCTTTGGACCCCACACCATCGCTGCCAAGGCCGTCACCTTCCAGATGGCCATGACGCCCGGGTTTCGCACCATCCAACAGCGTATCGTCGCCAATGCCCAGCGCCTTGCAGCCCGGTTGCAGGCTGCCCGCTGGCGCATTGTGGCCGGCGGCACCGACACCCACCTCTTCCTGATCGACGTTGCCAGCCGTGGCCTCACCGGCCAGCAGGCTGAAGGCGCGCTGGAAGCCGCCGGCATCTGTGCCAACCGCAACGTCATCCCCTACGATCCCCAGCCACCCCTCGTCGCCAGTGGCATCCGCATCGGCACCCCGGCCATCACCTTCCGCGGATTTGACCTGGACGAGATCGAGGAGCTGGCCGGGATCCTGATCGCCGTGCTGGAGAGTCCTGCCGACGAGGCTGTATGCAACAGAGCCCGGGACCAGGTCCGCGCCCTCTGCGCCCGGTTCCCCATCTACGATCTGGCAGGGTAGCAAGCTGCCCTGAGCGTCTCTCACGCCGAGACGAAGATACAACCTCCATTGCGGAAACTCCCAATGCAGAGTCCAGCTTTGGGGTTTCTACCTCCAGGCGAGCTCTGACAGGATGGCTCACCTTGCGCCACACGGGCTCCTATTCGGGATCGAAAACCCTAAAGATCTTTGTTTGAAACCAAACGACAGCCTCTCGCAGACGAGAGGCGGAATCTCCCTGGGCCAAGGTGGAGATTCCTTCGCTTCGCTCGGAATGACAATGCCAGGTGAGTTTCCATTGAGATGTTTGCAGTACCTCCATCATTGGGTGCTTTGACGCGCCGCCAGAATCATGGTAGAATCATTTCGACATCCATCAACATGAACGGGGGGATTATGGTTGAGGAGCGGGAGAGGACCGAGTACTTGCTGGAATTCTTCAAGGTTCTGGCGGACGAGAAGCGTCTCCAGATCGTCGGTTTGCTGGCCCGGCAGGATTACGCGGTGGAGGAGTTGGCCACCATCCTCGACCTCAGCTCGGCGACAGTCTCGCATCACCTGCGCAGGCTGCAAGAGGCCGGGCTAGTGGAGGCGCGAGCCGCCCAGCACTATCACATTTATTCGCTGCGGCTGCAGATGTTGCACGAGATGTCCCAAAAGATCCTCTCGCGAGATGCGCTGCAAGAGTCCACCGAGGAGCTCGATCTGGACGCCTACGACCGCAAGGTACTGCGGGACTTTATTCACGGGGAGCGCCTCAAGTCGATCCCGAGCCAGTGGAAGAAGCGGGAGGTGATCCTGCGCTACCTGGCGGAGCAGTTTGAGTGGGAGCGGCGCTACACCGAAAAGGAGGTCAACGAGATCCTCAGCCGCACCCACGAGGACTATGCGGCGCTGCGGCGCTATCTGGTGGATACCGGCAGGTTGGCCCGCGAGCGAGAGATCTACTGGCGCACCGGGGAAGAGTGAGATCTAGCGCGCGGTGGGTCAAAGGTACCCACCGCGCAGTGACTACTCTGTGCCGTTGTGTCGCCTGGCAGTTCGCCTCTATCCTTTTACCGATCCCGCCAGCAGACCGCGGATGAAATAGCGGCCCATGATGATGTAAAGCAACAGCGTGGGGACGGCAGCGATGAGCGTCCCCGCCATGACCACATTCCACTCCTTGATCTGGCTGCCGGAGAGGTTTCGCAGAGCCACGGTGATCGGCTGTAGCTCTGGCTTTTGCAGGATCGAGACCGCAAACAAGAACTCGTTCCAGATGTTGGTAAACTGCCAGATGATCACTACCACGAATCCTGGCAGAGAAAGCGGAAACATGACCCGCCAATAGACGCCCAAGATCCCTGCGCCGTCAATGCGGGCGGCCTCCACAAGGTCGGTCGGCACCTCGGCATAGTAGTTGCGAAAGATCAGGGTGGTGATGGGAATGCCATAGACCACATGCACCAGGATGAGCCCCCACAACGTCCCTCCAAGGCCAATAGCGGCAAGGGTCTGGGTGAGCGGGATGAGAATGCTCTGATAGGGGATGAACATGCCGAATAGCAGTAAGGGAAAGACGATGTTGGCGCCCCGGAATTTCCACTTGGAAAGCACATAGCCGTTGAGCGAGCCGAGTACGGCAGAAATGATCGTAGCCGGTACGGCTAGCAGGATGCTGTTCAGCATGTTCTGCGACAGGCCGCGCAATCCCTGCTCGGGGATGCCTGACCAAGCCGCGCGAAAGCTCTCCAGATCCAGGCCTGCGGGTGGGCTCCACATCTTTGACAGGTCCTGCACCTCGGCGAAGGTCTTCAGACTGCTAGCCAACAGCACGTACACAGGGACCAAAAAGAGGATCGCGAACAGGATGAGCAGAATGTATATGCTGATCCGCGTTGGGTTCAAGCGCGTCGTCATAGTTCCACCTCCCGCCGCAGTGAGAAGACTAGATATGGTATGATCACCAGCGCGACCATGACGAGCATGATCATCGAGATAGCTGCGCCCTGTGAGTAGTGATTGCCCTGGAATGTAGTCTCAAACATGAAAATGCCCGGCACATCGGTCACGAAGCCGGGTCCTTTTCCTGTCATGGTATAGACCAGGTCGAATATCTTGAGCGAGATGTGTCCGAGGACGATGAGCGCGCTCAGTGTGATGGGCTGAAGCATGGGCAGGATGATATGGCGATAGATGCCTGTCTCGCTAGCTCCATCCACCCGGGCAGCCTCGCGCAGCTCCTCGGGGATGCCGCGCAGTCCAGCCAGATACATCGCCATGGTATAGCCGATCAGCTGCCAGGAGGCAGCGATGATGACCGGGATCAGGGCAACGTGAAAGGGTCCGATGGAATTGGTGTCTGTGAACCATTTCCAGCGAAGTGCGTCCAGACCCACTATGGATAGCAGCGCATTAACCCCGCGTAATCGGTCGGACGTTCCCGGCGCAAAGATCCATTGCCAGACAACGCCGGTCACCACGAAGGAAAGGGCCATAGGAAAGAGGTAGATGGTCCGAAAGATCCCTTCCCCCTTGATTCTCTGATCAAGCAATATGGCAAGCAACAAGCCGATCACCACACAGGCGAGAAGAAAGAACAGGGTGAAAAAGAGTGTGTTCCACAGGTCGATGCTGAATCGCTTGGCTGAAACTCCACCCTCTTGGCTGAACAACTGCGTAAAGTTTTCCAGCCCGACGCCTGTGTAATCCGGCTCGACGCCATCCCACTTGGACACGGAGACGGTGGCCGTCCACCCGATGAAACCGTAGACGAAAATGGCGATCAAGAGGATCGAAGGCAGGACTAACAAGAAGGAGAACCAACGCTCGCGGCGTGCGTGTGGCATGCTCTACCTCCGGAGAAGCGCGGGCGCTGCCAGAGATGCCATGCTGGAATCCTCGCAGGCTCGGGCGAGCCTGCAGGCCAGCGGAAGCAACCCGGCAGCGCCCATTCGATCTACGTGTCAGACTTGCGTCAGGTACACCGGTTGTCTATCCCCGACAACTGGCACCAAACGCGGGCCTATTCACAGACACCCGCATCGACGCAGGCCTGGGTCATGCCCTGCTGCGCCGACGCAACATCCAAGTCAGAGACAAAGAGCGTCATGGTATCGTTGAAGGCAGTGACCCATCCCTCAGACGCCGCGGCACCGTGGGCAAGGCTGGGTGCGATCTCGTTGGACGCAAAGTCGTCCATTGCCGATTGCAGGTAGATATCGTACAGTGATCGGTCGCCGTCGGTCCGTGCCGGAATCGAGCCCTTCAGCGGGTTGAAGGCATCCTGGCCTTCCTTCGAGCCGCACACGGTCAGCCACGCCACGGCATTGTCGCGGTCTGGCGCACCCTTTGGCAAGCCGAATGAGTCAGAGAGCATGATGAACGTGCCTGCCGTCCCTGGCGATGGCGCCCAGCCGAACTCCACGTCAGGCTCCTGGCCGATCGACTTGAAGTAGCCTTCGGCCCAGTCACCCATGATGGTCATGGCTGCGTCACCATCGGCGACCAACTGCGCTGCCTGGTCCCACGACAGTGCGGCGTGGTCCTCGTTGACATACTCCATCACGCGGGCAAAGGTCTCCAATGCCGTCGTGACTTCGGCTCCATCCCATGCTGTCTCGCCCGTCCACAGACCTCGGTAGCCATCTGGTCCGAGCGTACTCAGCAGCACCGACTCGAACAGGTGCGTCGCCGTCCAGATGCCGTTGTCTCCCAACGCCAGGGGTGTTACCCCCGCTGCCTGCAGCGTGTCTGCCGCTGCGAAGAACTCGTCGAACGTCGTCGGAGGCTGCAGATTGTTGTCCGCAAACACTGCCTTGTTGTACCACAGCACATTCGAGCGGTGGATGTTGACCGGTACGCTCCAGATGTCGCCATTGTAGGAGAGGACATCGATCACGCCTGGTGGGTAGCTATCCAACCAATCGTTCTCCTCAAAGATGAAGGTCACCGGCTCCATCTTGTCCGCTTTCACCCAGGAGTCGATCAGCTCGTGCCCGGCGTGCACCTGGAACGAGTCTGGAGGGTCCCCGGCCTGCATGCGTGTCGCCAGCACCGCCTTGGCGTTCGAGCCAGCGCCACCAGCCACCGTTGCGTTGATGACCTCCACGTCAGGGTACTTGCCCGAATAGATGCCATACATCGCGTTCAGGCCGTCGGCTTCACCGCCCGCCGTCCACCAGCTAAAGATCTCCAGTTGCCCAGTCGCCTCCTCGGTTTCACCGCAAGCAGCCACCAGCATCGAAGCCAAGATCAGGGTGACCATTGCGAGATGCCATATCTTCCTAGCCATCTTACCCTCCTCCGTTTCTCAACCTATGGATGTTCTTTCTGTTCTTCCGGGCCCAGCAAACCCGAGTTCGGGCTGCCGACATCAAACCTTCCCATTCTTCTCGGCTATCACCTCCTTTGTTCTCACAGAGCGGTATGCTGAACCCCGTATCATTGTGGTAGGATTCGACAAGATGGCCTCGACCACCAGTGCCGCAGCTCCCACCACACTAGCATCGGGGCCAAAAGCTGACGGTAGAATCTGCACCCGCTCAGCGATCTCGGGCAAAGCAGTCTTGGCTACCGCTTCTTGGATCACAGGCAGCAGGTGCTTGCCTGCTTCGCTCAGTGGCCCGCCCAGCACCACTATCTCCGGATTGAAAATGCTAACCAGGTTGGCAACGCCCAGTCCCAGCAAAGAACCGGTCTCAGTGAGTGCCTCCAGCGCTTCAGCATCGCCCGCGTCGGCCGCCTGGATGATCATTGACAAGGTCAACGGAGTATCCTGTTCAGTTATGAGGTCTCTGACAGAGCTATCCCGTCCAACAGCCAAGCGACCGCGAATCCGTTCAAGGACAGAGTCCTGGCCGACAGACGTCTCCCAGCAGCCGCGATTTCCGCAGCGACAGGGGCGGCGGTAGTGATCCATCATAAAGTTGGTGTGCCCGATCTCGCCTGCATAGCCGTCTGCGCCCCGGTACAGCTCACCGTTCAAGAACAACCCGCCACCTACCCCGACTCCGGCGAAGAGACTCACGAAATTGTGAACGTGCTGGGCAACTCCAAAGAGGTGCTCGGCCACAGCAGCTGCATTGGCATCATTGTCCACAAACACAGGCAGCCCGGTATGGTCTTGGAATATCTGGCGAAAGGGCACGGTGTGCCACTGCAAATTCGGGGAGAAAATGAGGACGCCACTCTCTACATCGACAGTACCTGGCGTGGCGAGACCCAGGCCAAGCAGGCGAGCCGTCGGAGCGACCGCCTGCGCTCGGTCCACGATGCCAAGCGTCCGCTGCATCATGGCCTCCTGCCCCTCCTTGGGATCGGTCTTTTCCTGGCAACGCCAGGGTATCTCACCTAGGAAGTCACTGAGGATCACCGAGATGAAATCGACCCCCAGCGCTACACCGATGACATATCCAGCCCCGGGGTTGACGGCAAGAAGCGTCGCGGGTCTTCCACCGCGTGAGGTATCAATGCCTGTCTCGTGGATCAACCCAAGCTGCAGCAGTTCCCCGACCAGGCTCGAAACCGTGGTCTTGTTCAGGCCGGTCAGGTTAGCCAAACCGGTTCGTGACAGCGGTGCACTCGAATGGAGATAACGGAGAACAGTAGAGAGGTTGATCTCGCGCACCAGAGCTTGATCGCCTGTACGGTACTTGACGTTCAAGACCCCACCCCTTTGTTGCGTGCCACAACAAACTATCTCTATTATAGCATGCGATAGCCAGTTTGTCAAGCCCTTTGGCCAGTTTCCTGCCGAATTAGAGGGCTGATTTGTCTAGAGGGTGGACTTTCCTTCTCGGTTGTTTCGGAAAACGCGAGATGCTGGTTCTCAGTCTGCCCGGGCGATCACCAGGAGATCGGAGGACCAACGGTCGAACGATTGCAGATCATAGCCCCCGTAGGTGTGCACTGTGTCGAAGCCTGCTTCCTTCAACATGCCGCCAATCTCGTCAGGTAGCCAAACGCGCAGGGCAAAGCGGACCTCGAATTCGCCACGCTCGCCGTCGATCTCGTACTGTGCAACCTGGCGGATGTAGAACAGACCTGCGTCCTGCTCGTAGTGGTTGTGAGAGACCTTTTCCACCCACTCCCCCGGCGAAGGCCGAAGGGGCCGGAACCTGCGCACGGGGTAGACCTCCTTGAGCAAGTGGGGGTTGACCAGCTCCATACCCAGCCCGCCCCCGGGACGCAGCACGCGATGCAGCTCGCGCAGCGCGGCGCGTGCGCTGGCGTCGTGCAGATGGTTGAAAGAGCCGTTGCCGCCTACCAGTGCAAAGTCGAGTGCTCCGTCAGCGATAGGAAGCGCGCTGGCCTCCCCCTGAGCCAGCGACAGGTTACGCGCTGGATAGTCGGCTGCGGCAGCCAGCCGCTCAGCTGCGACAGACAGCATGGCAGGTGATAGATCGACGCCCAATACCTGGTGACCGCGGCGGGCTAGCTCCAGGCTGACCTCAGCGGTTCCGCACATCAGATCGAGCAGTTGCGGGCCGTGCGGCTCTGCCAGCCGCGCCCAGAATTCGACCTCGTCTCCGCGGTCGGGGTAGTAGCTATCGTAGACCCTGGCCCACTCAGAATAGAGATCGCTCATTCAGACACTCGGGATGTCCAGCAATATCCGCGGCACCTGGCCACCATGATGATGATCCGTCTGCGAGTGCGTGCCCGCTCTGAGATCTGTGCGAACTAGCTTGCCAATCGGGCCAGCTTGCGGCCCAGCCAGGGCTGGCGCAACACGATGGCATGCTCCGGGCAGACCTCGTGGCAGCAATAGCAGCGGATGCAGTTCGACAGGGCGATCTGTGCCCGTCCGTTCACGCTGGAGATGGTCTGCACAGGACAATGCTCAATACACAGCCCGCAGCCTGTGCAGCGCCCGGTGACAAAGGGGCTGGGGACCAGGATGCGCGTGCCGACCGGGCGCAGGAACTGCGGCACATAGTCCATCTCCGAGCGGCCGCCAGGCGGCAGGCGAAAGCCCGACGCGGCCATCGCGTGGAGGTCTTCCCCCAGGATCTCCAGGTCGCTCGTATGGCCGGTGGTCCAGCCGCGCGCCACCGCGCCGGATACGGTAGGCACCGAGGCCGGCTTGTGACCCACAAGCCCCACGGCAGCCACGTCCAACGCCACTGGGTCTGCAGCGGCCAGAATTGCGCCAATGTGGAACGGCTGGCCCGCTGCCGGACCGGACCCATCCATGCCGACGATGGCATCCATCACTGTGAGCGCGGGCCGGACAAAGGTGACCAGATCGAGAAGCATGCTGGCAAAGCGCTCGGTGGTCTGCAGTTTGACGTGATAGCCTGCCTTGATCGTCCCGGGCACGGTACCAAACAGGTTCTTTACTGCGCCGGTGTAGCGCATCAGGCTGTGTGTCTTGAGCTTGGGCACCGAGATCACGACATCGCAGCCGGAGAGGAAGCTGCTGGTGTCCACCAACTTGATCAGCTCGCCTTCAGGATGGGGCCGCTGCTGGGGCGCAATGCTGTGGTTCAGCTCAGCGCCGGTCTCGGCTGCTATGGCCGCGCACCCGGTCCGTTCGTAGAGGCTGTCCCAGCCGCGCTGGCCTATGGGGGGGACGAAGGGGTTATCGGCGATCAGGACCCGGCCGCCGGCTTCCTGCGCCAGCTTGACCACGGCGCGCACGACCGTCGGGTGGGTGGTGATGGCCTTGGCCGGATCGCTGGGCTGCAGGAGGTTGGGCTTGACCAGTACCCGCTGTCCCGGCTGGACGAACCGTGCCATGCCGCCGAGCAGGTCCACCGCCTGCCGCACAGCAGCCTCGACCTGTTCTGTCGCATACTCGGTGCTCCGTACCAATGCGACTGTGTTTGTCATGCTGGCTACCCGGTTCCTCCGCGCAACACACAAGGCCGGCGGCCATTCGCCGGCGGTCGCGCCTCTTGTTCTCGGACCTATGTTTGGCTTGTGGATTCGGCAGACCTGGCTGTGCCGAGGGAACTGGTCAAAGAGCTCAGGGCTGACTCCAGGGCTGCAAGCACGCCGTCGCCCTGAGGACCGCCGCCCTGAGCGAATTCGGGGCGCCCGCCGCCACCGCCGCCGATGACCTGGCACGCCTGGCGCACCAGAGCGCCCATGTGGGCGTCAAGATCGGTGGAGCGGGCAAAGGTAAAGAATCCCTTCTGCCCGGCCTCCCCAGATGCCAATAGCGCCACAGTCTGTGGATGCTCCACGAGCCGCTGGGCCAGGTGTTTCAGGTCGTCCGGCGCGCGCCCGGCCAGATGGGCGTGCACCACGCGGGCCGGACCAATGACGGCGCCTTCGTGCCACAGTGCCGTCGCCTCGGCGTCCAGGAGGGCGTCGCGCGTGTGCCTCAGCTCGCGCC
>JBFFCR010000088.1:0-11420 GCA_041559855.1 Anaerolineae bacterium
AGCGTCGCCATACCCATTTGCCTCGATATTGCTGTAGTAGTCATCGCACGTCCATGTGTTCGCCGTATCGGCATCAACGCTCACGATCTCCCAACCCGCCAGCGTGCAGTCGTCAAAGTCCTCAACCAAGGGCAGCGGTTGACCAGGCTCAGGGCCGCCGCCGGTACTGTGGCTGCCCAGGCCATCAAAGGTATCTACTGCATAGCCGTCCCACTCGGTTGCAGGATCGAAAGCATCGCTGCCTTCAGTGTCGCCAGCCTCAATCGTCCCATTACGGCGCAGCGTGTGATCCTTGGTAGTGATGTCGCCACTGCCCCAGTAGTCGCCGGGATCCGCCCCAATCTGGCCTATCACGTCGACAGCAGCACCATCCTTCAGTAAGGCCACTGCATCGTCGCCGTTATAAAAGTTGCTCGTAGAGGTCTGGTCTGTTTCGGCCAGGATAGCTGCGTCCGACCCATCGTCTGCAACGACAAACACGTCGCCGTCGGCAATCGTGCCGGTCAGGTCTATGGTTGTACCGGCTGTTGCACTCCCGTTGAAGTAGATCTCAATCGTGTACGGGCCCAGATCCACCGCCGCGCCGGTCCCGTTATAGATTTCAAGGGCTTTGTTGTAGCTCGAGCCCTCGATATACTCGGAGAAGAACAACTCGCTCGGTGCCGCCAGGGCCGGCATCGCAACCATCGGTACCATCGAAAGCACCAAAGCCACCACCACGAGCCCGGCGATCCCGCGTTCAAGCATTCGTTTCTTTTCCATGTCTCTCCTTTGCCTCCAGTCGTGTCGTAGAAGTTCTTGCTTCAGGCAACCGCTCCGCTCCAGTTTGCGGTAGACATCACCTCCCCCCGTACAGTGTCAATCTCATTTCCACGAATTGCTCAGGTTGCGCCTAGTTGGCACCACAGGGCGACACATTTCGCCAGTTCAGCACTATGTCATTGAGCGCCATCGTGCCGTCGGTCCCCCACACGATCGTGGCCGTGCGGTTGCCAATCTCCTCGCAGGTGGCGCCCTTTTCCACATAGTCCCAACTGCCCAGCGTGTACTTGTACTCGATCACAGTGGACTCGGGACCTGTCAGGGTGATTGTCCACTTTGTGGCGTCGACCTGGGTCAACAACACTCCAGCTGGATCCCAGTTCGGCAAGGTGCCGTCGAGCCGGTCAAGGCTGCCGGCTATGTAGACCAGCTTGTCAGTCGGGGTGTCAGCGGGAACGGTGACATTGAAGGTCACCTCAACCGACCGCGCCTGGGCAGTAGCCGCCAGTTCGTCCGAGTATGGCGATGCGTTGAAGGAAGTGTCGACAGCCAGCACCACATAGTAGTAGGTCGTCTCGTCGACTACCGCCAGGTCAGTGTACCCGGTCGCCGGGGCCAGGACATCGGCCAGTTTCTCATACGGCCCGCCCGATGCATCGCCCCGGTAGATCTCGTAGCGATAGAGATCGGCATCGAGCACGGGATCCCAGGCAAGAGTGATGAAACTGGGCGAGGCCTCAGCCAGCCGCAGATTGGCTGGCGCCGTTGGCGGGATCGTGTCGCCCGAGGGCAGAACCGTCAAGTCGCCGGCCTGTGCCGGGTCGTAGCCGTTGCCGGTTCCATCCAGGTCGGCATAGAGCCAGTCCTCTCCTCCGGTGGCGCTGTAGCGGTAGGCATAATCGTAGGTACCCACCGCCTCGGGCAGCAGCTGACCCCTGAATTCGTCATTGTTGCCCGCATCGACGTTAAAGACCGCGTTCACCCAGGTCCACTCCGGGTTGCCGTCGGGATACGACCCGTCGGGGCCAAAGCCCACCTGGGCGATCAGGCCCTCGGTGGCGCCGGGCAGGTACGTGTGCCCATCGATCCACACCTGGCCGTAGATATTCTCCGTCGGGTTCACCGCGCTGATGGTGTGCTCGATGCTGGGCGGCCATTGCACGTTGGCCCAGTCGATGATCACTTGCGGCAGCGCTGATGCCTCGTTCGACCGACCGCTCTCGTTGCCAAACTCATCCACCGCGGTGACCACATAGTAGTAGGTCCGGCCGTTGGCGACCGTGTTGTCGGTGAAGGTCGCGCCCACCAGCGGAGCGTCCGTCAGCCGCTCATACCCGCCGCCGGTCACCGGGCTGCGGTAGACAAAATAGCCCGCCGCCCCGGGCACGGCATCCCAGGTCAAGTCCACAGAGCCATCACCCACCGCCGCATCCAGACCGTCCGGCGCATCGGGCGGTGTGAGGTCTGTACCGGGCGGGGTGATCAGGATCGCACCCCAGCGTCCGCCAAGGGAAACTGCGACCTGCCCCCCCGACACCGTGTAGGTCCCTCCAACCAGGGCATCGGTCAGCACCGTACCCTCCGGCACATAGCCGGCCAGGTCGATAGACAGACTGCGGCCGTATTCGCTCCGGTTGATGGCTACGATCGCCGCCCCCGTGTCATCCTTGCGCCCGTAGGCATAGGTTTCATCGTCATTGTGGGTGTACAGCCGGTCAAAGCTGCCCGTGCGCAGGAAGCTGTACTCGTTGCGCAGGCTGGTGAGCGCCTGGTAGTGAGCCAGCATGTCGTTGTCGATGTCGTCCCAGGGGAAGGGGCGCCGGTCGTCAGGGTCGGTGTCGCCGGTCAGCCCCGCCTCGTCACCGTAGTAGATCGTCGGCGCGCCGGGCATGGTCATCTGCATGATAGCCAGTAGCTTGAGCTTGGCCTTGCCCGCCGCCAGGTTCTCGGCGTTGAATTCCTTGTCCTCCCGGTTGCGATCGCCCGGCGTCAGCGCCCAGAGGATGCGCTGCGTGTCGTGCGTGCCGACCAGGTTCATCGCCGTCTCGTAGGCCGGCGGCGGATAGTCCTCCTTGATCGATTGCAGGGCACTGTCGAACTGGTCAGGGTTCAGGCCAGTGATAAAGCCCTGGTTGGGGTCGTTGCCACTGCCATTGAGAAAGCCGAGCAGCGCCCGGCGGAAGCGATAGTTCATCGTGGTGTCGAGCTCGTCGCCCAACACCCAGAGGCTGGCGTCGTCCCAGATCTCTCCGATGATGATCGCCTCAGGGTCCGCCGACTTGACACTGGGCCGGAACTCGGCCCAGAAGTCGTGGCTCTTGTCGGGGGCCACGTCCAGCCGCCAGCCGGCGATGCCATGCTTGATCCACTGGCGGGCCACGCTGTCCTGGGCCCCGTAGATATAGTCGCGCACCGCCTGGATCTCGGTCAGCACCGGCAGGCTGTCAAACCCCCACCAGGAGTTGTAGCTATCGGGCCAATCGAAGAACGTGTACCAGTCATAGTAGACTGACTCCTGGCTCTCGTAGGCGCCAATGCTGTCATAGCGGCTGTACTTGTCAAAGTAGATGCTGTCGGACGAGGTATGGTTGAATACACCATCCAGGATGATGTGGATACCATACTTGCGCGCCTGATTCACCAAGCTCTGGAAGGTGCCCATCGAGCCAAAGTAGGGGTCGATCCTGCTATAGTCAGTAGTGTCGTAGAGGTGGTTGGAGGGCGCCATAAAGATGGGGTTGAAGTAGATGGCCGTGACCCCCAGATCCGACAGGTATTCCAGCTTGTCTTTCACGCCTTGCAGGTCGCCGCCAAAGAAATCGCGGCCCATCGGCCCCTCATCGCAGGGCTCTTCCGGGTCTATGTAGGCGCGGCAATAGCCCTCAGGCAGGTCCTCCCAGTCCTGGACCAGGACCGGATTGCCATAGACGGTGGGATCCAGCGGATCGGCATCGTTCTTGTCGTCGCCGTTGTAGAAACGATCGGGGAAGAGCTGGTAGACAACGGCATTCTTCATCCAGTCCGGCGTCTCAAAATCGGGCAAATAAACGTCGATCTGATAGCTGTAATCGGGTGAGTCCTCGTAGGCCATGCCCCACGCGCCGTCAAAGAGGTCGTCGTCCTCGTAATAGTCTTCGTCGCTGCCGTCACGCACGATGAAGCGATAGTAGAGGATGGTCTGCACGTCCTGGGCAGGGATAGCGGCCTGCCAGTAGTCGTAGCCGTAGGGTTCGTCGTCCGTGGTGGCAACCTTGGACATGGGCAAGATGGCCTGCGTCCCGGCGGTCGTGCTCCACAGGCGGACCGACACCTCGGTCACGTCGTTGCGGAAGGTGCGGAAGCGCAGGGTCACCGGCGTGCCGGTGGTGACCGCGCCGCCAGGAACGCGATACAGATCATCCCGGCTGTTGTGGCCCAGGCCGTCCCACCAGATGTTGTCGTCGGGCCCGGGCACCTCCTCCACCACCGCCAGGATCCGCCCGCCAAGGGCATCCACCGTGAAGGTCACGTTCTGGTCGGACTCTGTCGTCTCAAAGAGCGCGGTACCGGCATTCGCGCTGCGACCGTCGCTGCCGACGGCGTCCCAGGTGCCGGTCTTGACCGCCTTGTACTGGTAGATGCCGGGGCTAGGGACAGACGCGGTGAATTCGTATACTCCGCCACCCAACGCCATCATCTCCGTCGCCGGGTTCGCGTTGTCCCAGCCCTGCCAGTCTCCCACTGCCGTCCAGGCGCCCGGCTCGGTACTGACCCCGATGACGTTCGCATCCGGGAGCCATTCGTCGGTGTGGAGGTTGGTATCGAACGTGATGGTGACGGTCTCACCATCCACGGTCGTGTCCAGCCAGCTATTGCCTGAGATCGGGTGGCCGTCCGACCAATCGGCGACGTCTACCTTGAACTCATAACGTCCGGCCGACCCGATCGTGACCTGCGCCGTGAAGACACCATCGCCTACGTCGACGTCACCGTGAGAACCATCGTCGTACATCGGGTCATCGAGGCTCCACCCGTTAAAGTCGCCGCGCACGTACCAGTAGGGTAGCCAGGGCGCCGGCGCAGTGCTTATCGTCGGGACGTGCGTGGCAGAATCGTATTCAAAGATGACGATCTCATCTGGCCCGAGGGTAAAGGGGATGTTGGAGCCATTCGCGACGCCTCCCACCCCATAGTTCTCCGTCCAATCCTCATCAATGGCGACCTTGGCCTCATAATCCCCGGGCGGGATGGCCGTTGTCTCGAAGCGATACAGACCATCGCCATCCGGATCTTGCAGCCAAGAGAGCAGGCAGTCTGGTTGCCAGTCGCCGGGGCAGCCCAGCTCGCTCTGGTAGCTACCGGGCGCGGTGGCGATAACGGAGGTTTGGTTGTCCGTGACCCAGTGGGTCTTGTGGTCGTAGTAGAACTTGACGTCGGTCGGTGCGCTCAGATTCAGAGGGATGTTGGCGCCATTCTGGATGGCATTCAAGCCATAGTTCTCATCCCAGCCATCGTTGAGGGCAGCCTTGTACTCCCAGCTGCCGGCGGGGACAGCAAATGCCTTCTGCCACACGTCATCCGTGGCGTCGTACGCCAGGTAGGTGTTGGCACATTCTGGCTGCCAGTCGCCCGGGCAGCCCAGCTCGTCCTGTAGGTTGCCGACGATGGTGACGCTGCTGGGATCAGGGGTCACATCGGCGAACACCGACGCGAACGGCGCCGGCGGCACCAGCAACATCGAGATAAGGATCGAGACGACCACCGACAGCGCTGCAAATCGACGGAACGGATCTCTTCCCATCAGTGCACCTCCTCGATCTCTTCATCCTGGCCAAGCAA
The DNA here is from genome assembly GCA_041559855.1 of Anaerolineae bacterium. GTDB lineage: Bacteria > Chloroflexota > Anaerolineae > JAAYZQ01 > JAAYZQ01 > JBFFCR01. The sequence continues at coordinate 5,581 of JBFFCR010000088.1, forward strand.
GAATGCCGCCACCCAAGAGCGGGCTGGCGGCAACGCACAACAACCCCGTCACCGACCATGACGGGGCATTCGGAACAGCTAGACTATGGACAGGCGTTTCAGCCTCTCTCACTATCTGCTTCTCCGCATATCGAACTTCATCAAGTGGAACGCAAGCTGCAATCCAGGCCGCGACCGCCGGCGCACCAGCACAGTGCAAAGGCAGCGAGATCGTTGTGTCCCCTGGGGGCGGTCAACACAACCGCCATCACTCTGCCTGGCTCGCGCGACCAACCACGTACCGTCAAGTCCATGCCGGGAGGCCATGGTTTGGGATCGGCGCTGGATCGATGACCTTGCACTTGGAATACCGCCAGACCCAAACGAAAGTTACGGCTGCCCGAGTACTCCGGCGCGAGGGTATGATAGCACACTCTTGGGCGGTGGTCAACCAGACCACAGGCGATGACCGGCGGGGTGCATCCCAACTCTCTGGTGACTTGGCCAGCAACCACTGTCATCCCGAACTGCAGCAGGACCGGAACGAAGTGGAGGTCCTGCGGAGGTGAGGGATCTTCCCTTGGACGCTGTGGAGATGCCATCAGTTTCCTAGCTACGAAGCGAAACATCTTGCTTCTGTTCCACACAGATCGATTCAGAGACCTCTCAGTCGCTGCGCTCCCTCGAGGTGACACCATTGGGGACAGCCTCGAGGCAGCTACGGGTCGAGCCCGGCCCCAGCCAACAGCGTGCCCAGCTCCTCCGGCTCGGATCGCTCCACCTCCACCCGCTCGCTGCCGTGAAAAGCCGCAAACTCGCGCAGCGCGCCCGCCAGATCCTCCACCAGCTCGTCAGTTGTGGCCTGCTCAGGCTCCAGATAGAGGGCGCGCACCCTCATGACCTTGGCCTTGCGGTCGGCCTTGGGGTCGAGGCGACCCACCAGGCGCCCCCGATGCAGGATGGGCAGAACGTAATAACCGTACTCCCGCTTGGCAGCCGGGACGTACATCTCGGCGCGGTAGTCAAACCCAAAGAGGTCGCCGACCCGCTGGCGGTCCCAGATCAGGTTGTCAAAGGGCGACAGCAAGGCGGTCACGGTGGATCTGTGGGCGCCGGCCTCGATCTGCTCCACCAGCGGCAGGTCTGCAGGGTCCAGATAGGCCGGTTCCTTCCACCCCTCAACCTCCACCGGCAGCACCGCGCCTTCCGCAGCCAGGGCCTCCAGCCTGGCTCGCGTCGCGGGCTTGTTCAGCCGGTAGTAGTCGCTGGCATGGCCGGCCATCGCCACACCCAGGATGCCGACGCCGCGCAACGTTGCCCATCGCTGGTAGTCAGCCATCGTGCGCGACGGGGGGCCACCGCCAGATGGCAGCACCCGCTCAGCCAGATCGTAATAGCGTTGAAAGCCCTCGCGGCGATCGACCATGAGATGGCCCTGGGCAAACAGCAGCTCAAGCGCCGTCTTGGCCGGTTTCCAGTCCCACCAGGTGCCCCGCTCGTCGCGCGTGTCCTCGAAATCCCGCGAGGCAAGGGGGCCTCGCTCGCGCACCTCCTGCAGCACCGCATCGAGGATCCCCTGCGGATCGTCGCCCAATCGCCTCTTAACCCAGGCCGCCGGGGGACGGTCGCGCCGGGCCAGGAGCGTGGGCATCAAGTGCTCGTAGTCCTCGATCGGGATCAAGCAGGCAGCGTGCGCCCAGCTCTCAAAGAGGCTCCGCTCCGGGAATAGAAGCGCGTCCAAGTCCGCGGGATCGTAGAGGCCCGCGCGGCTGAGCATGACCAGGTAGTGGCTGCGGGCCACAACGCTGATGGTGTCAAGCTGCAGCACGCCGATGCGCCGGATGATGTCCAGCAGGGTCCCCCGGCCAACGGTCCGGGCACGGTCCGCGACGGATGGACGGCGATGCAACCCCTGTTTGTAGACGGCAAGAGCCCGCGCCGTCTGCAGTGATATGGTGTCAGCAGGCATGATCCTCACATTTCCCGGCTGGAGAGCTGGAGCTCCAGCCGCACCTCGTCGCGCACCGGGATCGCAGCGAAGCCGCGGAGCGCGCCCCCATCGGTCCGGCCCTCGGCGGCGTGATCCTCCGCCACACGCCCGGGCACGACCTCGACGATGCAAAAGCCGTAGCGCTGGTAGAGGGACAGCGCCGGGAGGTCGTCGTTGGTGGTGGCGACCAGCATCCGGGCCAGGCCGCGCTCGCAGGCCCGCGCGCGCACAGCGTCCAACAGGGAGCGCCCGGCGCCCCGGCCCTGAAAGTCGGGCAGCACATTGAGCATGACCAGCACCAGTGCTCCCCAGTCCTCCTCCACAGCAAAGCTGGCCACCCCCACAGGCTCGTCACCCTCGCAGGCCACAAAGGCCGGACACGCCAGCACATCGTACTGGCGGTCAAAGCAGTCGACGACCGTCTCATCCCAGAAGTGGAGGGCCAGCTCCTCGATCCGTGCATAGTCGGCCGTGGTGGCCTCCCGGACCCCCAGCGGCGGACCGACCTCGTGCCGCCCGACAGCGATCACGTCCAGCCGGGCATGCGCCAGGCAGAGGTACGCGCCCGACGTCCGGTCACGGTACTGGGCGCGGGCGCCGCAGAACGCGCACGGCCTCACGCTCACCCCCAGCCCAGCCCGATAGCCAGCCAGGCCAGCAGTCCGATGACAGCGGCAATGAGCAGCCCCGGACCGAGGGTCTTTTTGAGGACACTGCCCTCCTCGCCCGCCAGGCCTGCCGTGCTGCAGCCCACGATCAGCTTGGCCGGCGCCAGCATCGAGCCCAGGGCGCCGCCCGTCGTCTGCGCAGCGAGGATTGTGGCGACACTGATCCCCAGCAACTGGGCAGCCTGTTGCTGCAAGGGGGCAAATACCACGTTCGAGTTGGTATTGCTGCCGGTCATGAATGCGCCCAACAGCCCAATGAACGGGGCCACCAGGGGATAGAACGATCCCGCCGCCTTGCCCAGGCCCTCTGCCAGGACGTAGGTCATGCCCGCGTGATCCATGACAACGGCCATGCCCACCATGGTGGCAATGCCGACGGAGGACGGTACCGCGCTCTTGACCGTGCGCTGCACAATGCGGCGCCCGACACCCGGGGTATGGTAGCCAGCCCACAGGTAGGCCACCCAGGAGATCAGGGAGACGTAGGCCAGCAAGGCCCCGGCATGCCCAAAGACACTGATGGTGCGGCCCGTTCCCGCCTCGGTCACCCAGCCGTAGCTGGTGCGGACCTCGGCGAACTGGATCTGGATCTTGACTTCATTGAGCACGCGGTGCAGCCAGGGCCACAGCTCGGCGGCAGCCACCACGGCGACCAGCAACAGGTAGGGCGCCAACGCCTTCCCCAGCGACAGGGGTCTCGCCTCGCCTGCACCTTCCGCGTTACTGGTCGATACCGTTCCGGCGCGTTGATACCGCGGCAAGCGGGCCACAAGCGCTCCCACAGCCAGACCCGCCAGTCCGGCACCGAATCCGGCCAGGTTCCACAGTCCGCTCGTTGCCAGGGCCGCCTGCACACCGGCCATCACCACGCCCATCGACAGCAGCGCGGCCCAGCCCTTGCGCAGGGAGCGCCACCCTTCAAAGGCCCACGCGGCGGCGATGCCACAGCCAAAGCAGGCCACCCCCAGCGAGAGGGATGCCCAGGGGGCCAGTTCCTCACCCGGCAGGCCGGTGGCGGCCATCAACGCCTGGAACGATGATGCGATATCGCCAAAGGTCACCGACCAGGAGTGGCCAATGGCCACCGCAGCCACAGCCACCACCGGCCTGAACCCCAGGCCGATCAGCAGTGGGGCGACGACGGCGATGGGCACGCCAAACCCGGCGACACCTTGCAAGAAGGCGCTGAAGGCCCAGGCCAGCAGGAGCAATTGCATCGTCGGCTCGGCCGTCAGCCGGGCGATGCCCCGCCCGATCACGGCAATGGCCCCAGCCTCATCCACGACCCGGTAGAGGACCAGCGCCATCCAGATGATATAGAGGACATACAGCGTGAGGAGGATGCCCCGCAACTGGGAGGTCAGCAGCAGTTCGGGGCCCGCGCCGAAGGCCAGCCAGGCCACGAGCATGGCCGTAACCCAGCCCACAGGACCGGCTTTCTTGCCGCCCCAGCGCAGGCCCACCATCAGCACGAGCACGACGGCAATGGGCAGGAAGGCCAGCAGCCAGGTCAGGAGGTTCAACGGGGGTGTCTGCATGATCTATCCGCCTGTCAGACCCTGCTCGAGCGATGATTGGGGTTCATCGCCGCTGCATCGCGACCGGTCAAGACGCACGGCTCATGCGCCCCAACGCTTGTTCGAGATCGGCGATGATATCCTCCACAGCCTCTATGCCCGCGCTGAGCCGCACCAGGCCGTCCCCAATGCCGATGGCCTGCCGCACTTCCGGCGCCACCTGCCGGTGCGACGAATGCGCCGGGTACAGAGTGAGGCTGTAAACATCGCCCAGGGTGGTGGCGGGCAGCACCAGTTGCAGCGCCTCCATGAAGCAAAAGACCTCGGCCTGGCCCGCACCGCGCAGATCAAAGCTCATCATGCCGCCGAACCCGCGTCCCTCAAACAGGCGCGCCGCGACGGCGTGCTGGCGGTGCGTCTCCAGCCCCGGGTAGTGCACCCGGGCAACGGCGGGATGCCCCCGTAGCCACTGCGCCACCACCTGCGCGTTGGCGCAGTGCTGGCGCATCCGCAGCGGCAGCGTCTTTATGCCTCGGAGCGCCAGCCAGGCCTGCTGGGGTCCCAGGTTGGCGCCCAGCAGCTTTTGCCGCTCCCGCAAGTCGTGCGCCCTGTCCGCGCTACAGGCCACCACACCGGCCATCACGTCGCCATGACCGGCCAGATACTTTGTAACCGAATGGACGGCATAGTCTGCCCCCGTCGCCAGTGGGCAGAACAGGTAGGGCGAGGCAAAGGTCGAATCGACGATGAGGGACGCGCCGGAGGCATGTGCCATCTCTGCCAACGCCGGCACGTCGGCCACCTTCATCAACGGATTGGAGATGGTCTCGCAGAGCACGGCTGCAGGCTGCTCGTCGGCGATGGCCTGACCCACTGCCGCCAGGTCGGTTATGTCGACAAAGCGCACGCGAACCCCCAGCTCGGTGAGGGTGCGCTCCAGCAAGGCATAGGTCGCGCCATAGACATCGGCGGCGGCGACTACTGCTTCTCCGGTGCGCGCCCCGGCCCCCAGCAGCGCGGCATGGATCGCGCCCATGCCCGAGGCAAAGGCGACGGCGTCCTCCCCGTCCTCCAGCACGGCGACCGCACGCTCAAAGGCACTCACGGTGGGGCTTCCGTAGCGCGGGTAGACGAAACCGGCCCGCTCGCCGCCAAACACGCCGTCGAGGTCCACCATGTCGTCGTAAAGATAGCCCACGGAATAGTGGACCGGCGTGCTCACCGGCGTAAAGTCGGGGCGCGGAGCGCTCTCACCGGCGTGCACCGCCTGGGTAAAGATGCTCCTGTCCTTCATTGTTGCTCCCTCGAAAAAACCTTCCTTCGGCCCGGCGAGAGCTGGGCCACACTCTGCATAGGCTACACCTATGCCCTTGGGCTGTCCCAAGAGCCATGCCCTGTCATATTGAGTGGCACACAGCGCAACACGCTGCTCATTGTGGCAGGACATTCAGGCTCGAGACCGTGTGAAAAGTCCTAGTAGAAGCATCGTACTATTGCCCGTCCCGAGGTGGACAAGTCGCATGACTGTGCGAGAGTGAGAGGCACCATCACGCGTGAAAAGGAGTCAGATCGACACTCACATGGACAGCACAGCCAATAGCCCCTGGGTTCCCTTGAGCGCTAGGGCCCGTTTGATGTTGTAGGCTAACATGGTGAGACTCGTCTCCGTGCGCACGCCCCATAGCC
>JBFFCR010000089.1:0-11398 GCA_041559855.1 Anaerolineae bacterium
CCCTTTCCACGCCACATGAGCCCTGGGGAATCCAGGGTATGCTGTGCTGCAATGATGAGGAACTGCGGAAAAGGCGATGTGGGCGAGCCCGGATGTGGTGATCGGGTCTCTCTGGAGGAAGTTGCACGGCGGGCAACTATTCGTGAACTTCGATCTCTGTTGCTACACACCTATCCACTATATAGGACGCAGAAATCGCGAAAAGGTTACGGGTTCTCCGCGCTATCGGGGAGAACTGGCACGGGAGAGTGACTGCGCTGCACACATAAGCTGCGGCAGACGAGGGATGCCCCGCCAGCCCCGCGCTGCGCTTGCCCAGCCTGTCTAGGGATGCTATAATGATCATGCGTGACTGGCTACGCAGCGGACTCACCCAATGCTGAGCCAGCACAGGGGGAGAGGAGACGGCCGTGCGCAAGGACAGCCTCGTTCTGTACAAGACCCGGCCCGCGCGTGTGACACGGTTGGGCAAGAAGCTGGAGATCGAACTCGAGGACGGCGAGAGCCTCAGCGTCCGTTTCAAGGATGTCGTGCTCCTGCATCCGGGCCCCCTGACCGGGCTTGATCAGCTTCAACTACAGACCGGCGAGGTCGAGACGGCATGGGATCTCCTTGCCGGAGGCACGACCACTCTGGAAGAGCTGGCTGAGCTTGCGTACGGGCAGTTTACACCAGCGACCGCTTGGGCAGCCTGGCAGTTGGTAGACGATGGCCTCTATTTCCACGGCACGCCCGAGGAAATCGAGGTCTCTTCCGCTGCGGAGGTAACCCAGGAGCAACAGGCACGCCAGGCCCGCGCAGAGCAGGAAAGGGACTGGGCTGCATTCTTGGGACGAATGCACGCTCGACAGCTCCTACCCCAAGACCGCCTTCACCTGCGGGAGACAGAGGATTTAGCGCTGGGGCGCGTCGCCAGGAGCCAGATGCTGCGCGAGTTGGGCCGTCCAGAGACGCCCGAGGCCGCTCATGCTTTTCTCCTCGACGTGGGCTACTGGGGACACACGCTGGATCCCTACCCGGTGCGGCTAGGCCTGCCCGCGAACCATCCCGAGGTCAACCTGCCAGACCTACCTGAGGAGGAGCGACTGGACCTCACCCACCTCCCTGCCTTTGCCATCGACGACGAAGGCAACCAGGAACCGGACGACGCGTTGAGCCTGGACGGCGAATGCCTGTGGGTCCACGTGGCCGACGTGGCAGCGCTTGTGCCTCCCGGCAGCGCGGCCGATCTCGAGGCCCGCGCCCGCGGCGCGACCCTCTACCTGCCCGAGGGTGCCGTCCCCATGTTGCCCTGGGAGGCAGCGCAGCGCCTGGGCCTGGGGCTGGAAGAAATCTCTCCCGCGCTCTCGTTCGGTCTTCGCCTGGATGCCGCAGGTGCGGTGACAAGCCTTGAGGTAACGCCAAGTTTGGTGCGCGTCACCCGCCTGACCTATGAAGAGGCTGAAGCGCGCCTTGACCAGGAGCCCCTGCTCAGTCTCCACCGCCTCGCCCGGCAGCAGGGCGCCCGTCGCGAGGCGCGCGGCGCGATCCCCCTCGATCTCCCCGAAGTCAGGATCCAGGTGAGTGGCGATGTGGTCTCGATCCGTCCCGTGATGCCCCTGAGGAGCCACGAATTGGTGACCGAGGCCATGCTCATGGCCGGAGAAGCCGCTGCCACCTATGCCATCGAACGCGGGATTCCCATGCCTTTTACAACGCAAGACCCACCCGAGACCGATGAGCGCCCGGGGGATCTGGCCGGCATGTATGCCCTACGCCGCCAGCTACGGCCCAGCCAGCAGAGCAGCGCGCCCGGTTCTCACGCTGGCCTGGGGCTGGATAGCTACATCCAGGCTACCAGTCCTCTGCGGCGCTATTTGGACCTGGTGGCGCACCAGCAACTGCGGGCACACCTGCGGGGGGATGCATTGCTGAGTACACAAGACTTGGTGGAGCGCATCGGGGCAACCTCGGCCAGCGCGGGAAGCGTGCGCCGGACCGAACGGCTGGCGCGCATGCATTGGACATTGGTGTACCTGGAACAGCGTCCGGGTTGGCGCGGGGATGGCATCCTGGTAGACAAGCGCGGGCGGCGCGGTACCGTGCTGATACCTGACCTGGACCTGGACGTACAGGTTCACATGCGCGCCGACCTGCCTCTCAATAGCGGCGTATCCCTCGCCCTGCGCAGGGTCAATCTCCCTAGGCTGGAGGCCAACTTCAGGGTTGTCACCTGACCAATGCCAGAGTTAGATGCACGCACGCGAAAGACTGACCTCCCGAGAAGAGATTCCGCCAAACTGTGATCCCCGGGGATTCCATTTCCCACCATTCTGTGCTATAATAGCCATGCGCAGTCGGACCTGTGCGCTGGCAGCCGATCCTGCTATGACTGCCAGGCCAGGATGCTGTGGAGGGGGAATACATGGCAGGTGAGCGGATCCTCGTAGCGGATGACGAGGCCCGGATCGTCGAGTTGTGCGTTCATTTGCTCAGCAGGCGCGGGTACAATGTGCGCGGTGTCACGAGCGGACATGATGCGATTGCCTGTCTGGAAGCAGACTCCTATGATCTGCTGATCGTCGATATCCGCATGCCCGATGTCGACGGGCTCACAGTACTGCGCGTCGGCTTGGCTATCGATCCCAATCTGACCAGTGTCGTCATCACCGGCTACGCCACCATGGGCAGGGTTATTGAGGCCCTCAACTCTGGGGCACGTGGCTTTCTCCTAAAGCCATTCGACATCCACGAGCTAAATGCTACCGTCGAGTCGGCTCTGGCCCAGAGACAGAAGGAACAGGAGTGGCAGCGGCTGCGCGCCCAACTGCCAGTGCTGGTGATCAGCCAGGCTCTGATGACGACGGGCGACGTACGAGAGCTGTCGCGGCGGTTGCTGGAGGTTGTTGCGCGCCAGATCGGTGTCAATCGGGCAGTTCTGGCGCTGCGAGATGAAGCCGCCGAGGCGCTGCACGTCGCGGCGGCTGTTGGCATGCCAGAGGACCTGGCAGACGAAATGCAGATCCCCCTGAGTACCTCCCTGGAGGAAAGGCTGCATGCCCAAGAAGTCCTGCTGCTCGATCCGCAGTCCCTGGATGACCTGGACGCGCCTCTGCGGGCACTAGCGTGCGAACCAAGCCAGGGCAACCTCGTCCTTGTTCCCCTTCGCACGGGCAAGAAGGACGTCGGGCTGCTCTGTCTCAATGCGAGCGCAAGCCGCGAGCGGCAGATCGCCCTCACCCCGAGCGATCTGAATCTGCTCGCCATCATGGGCGGGCAGATCGCAATTGCCCTCGAAAACGCCAGAATGTACGCAACCGAGCAGCGACGGACAATGGAACTCGGCCGGGCTTTGGAGCAGCAGCAAGAGCTCGATCGACTCAAGAACCAGTTCATCCAGAACGTCTCCCACGAGCTCCGGACGCCCCTCTCCATGATCCTCGGATATGCGGAGCTTCTTGCGACGGGCGACCTTGGCGCCGTAAGCAAGCACCAGCAGGGCCCGCTGGACATCATCGTGCAGCGATCCTATGCCTTGCGCGACCTGATCGGGAACATTACCGCCATACTGCAAAATGAAGGCCGCGAGCATAGCAAGGAGCCTGTTCTGCTCAGCAACCTGATCAATGAGGCGATCGTCGATTTCCAGGTATTGGCCGACCGGGCTGGGCTCACGTTGTTCAGCGAGTGTGCCGGGCCGGTGCCTGCAGTGTTGGGAGACACCGAGCATCTTCGCCGGGTGGTGGATAACCTAATCGGGAACGCGCTCAAGTTCACGCCCGCCGGAGGTACCGTCGCCGTGCGCCTGCGCGGCGGCAACGGCAGCGTCATGCTCGAGATTGCAGACTCGGGAATCGGCATCGACTCTGAGCACCAGCCCCGCATCTTTGAGCGCTTCTACCAGGTGGACGGCAGCGCGCGCCGCGCGCATGGTGGCTGCGGCCTCGGTCTGGCGCTGGTTAAAGAGATTGTCGAGAAGCACGGCGGCACCGTCACGGTCGAAAGCCAGTTCGGAGCAGGAAGCACATTCACGGTCACGCTGCCAGCAGACACCGCGTAGTGGAAGCCACACCCAAGCCTGATGCGAACGGGGGAGGTGCAGTCAGCTTTGACTGCATCTCCCCCGCCTGACAACCCAACCGGGTTGCTGCTGCTAGTCTTCGCCCAGGTAGGCCTTGCGCACCATCTCGTTGGCCTGTAGCGCCTCTGCCGTATCCTGAAGAACGATCTTCCCTGTCTCCAAGACATAGCCGCGCTGGGCCAGCGACAGGGCTATCGAGGCGTTCTGCTCCACGAGGAGGATGGTCGTGCCCTGCGCGTTGATAGTTCTAATCGTCTCAAATATCGCCTCCACCAGGAGCGGCGCCAACCCCATCGACGGTTCGTCCAGGAGCAGGAGTCGCGGGCTGGCCATCAACGCCCGGCCAATCGCCAGCATCTGCTGCTCGCCCCCTGACAGCGTACCGGCGACCTGCTTGGAGCGCTCTTTGAGCCGGGGAAAGAGCTCAAAGACCCGCTCCATGTCGGTCTGAATCCCCTCTTTGTCGGTCCGGGTGTAGGCGCCCATCCTGAGATTCTCGGTTACCGTCAGCCGGCCAAAGACCTGGCGTCCCTCGGGCGCCTGCGAAAGGCCGCGCTCGACGATCTCATGCGGCGGGAGTTCATGGATCGGCTCGCCATCCAGGTCGATAGTGCCCTCACGAGGATGGTACAACCCGCAGATGGTGTTGAGCGTCGTGCTCTTGCCCGCCCCGTTCGCTCCGATCAGGGTTACGATCTCACCCTCGTCCACACTGATCGTGATGCCCTTGAGTGCGTGGATCGCATCGTAGTAGGTGTGGATATCGCTCACCTCTAGCAGTGCCATGCTATGCCGCCGCCCCCCTTCCCAGATAGGCTTCGATCACGCGGGGATCGCACTGAACCATGGCGGGCGGTCCCTCGCAGATCTTTCTCCCATAGTCGAGAACGGTCACCCGATCGGAGATGCTCATGACGACCTTCATGTCATGCTCGATCAAAAAGATGGTCAGGCCCAGGTCATCTCGCAGCATCCGGATAAAGTCCATCAGGGCCTGGGTCTCGGAGGGGTTCATGCCCGCCGCGGGCTCGTCCAAGAGTAGCAACTTGGGCTGGCTGGACAGCGCCCGGGCGATCTCCAAGCGGCGCTGGTCGCCGTAGGGCAGATTCTTGGCAAACAGGTCTCCCTTCCCCTGAAGCCCCACGAATTCGAGCATCTGCCGTGCCTTGTCCGTCGATTCCTTCACCTCGCGAGCAGTTGACGGGAGGTTGAGAATGGCGCCAAGCACCCCAGAATGCAGCCTGGTGTGTTGGCCGACGAGTATATTCTCCAATGCCGTCATCTCTTTAAAGAGCCGGATGTTCTGATAGGTACGGCCGATGCCCAGACTGACAATCTGATCAGGCCGGAGCTGCTTCAGGGGCGCACCTTCAAAAAAAAGCGTGCCTTCTTCAGGACGGTAGAAACCGGTGATGCAGTTGAAGAAGGTGGTCTTGCCAGCGCCGTTGGGGCCGATGAGGCTGACGATGCCGCCTTCAGGTACCGCAAAGTCGAACGAGTCGACTGCCACAAGCCCGCCAAACCTCTTGGTCACACCTTCCGCGATTAGTAGATCCATAGTTAAGCCTCAACCGGTCGCTGTGTGGAATTCATGGGGTTCCCCTTGCTCATGCAGCTCCATCTGGCGACGCTTTGAGGGCCACAGACCCTCCGGACGCACGATCATCATAAAGATAAGCAGCGCCCCAAAGAACAACATGCGATAGTCTTGCAGCGGGCGTAGGATCTCGGGCAACCCCTTGAGCACCAGCGCTCCCACAATGACGCCAGGAATGTTGCCCATGCCACCGATGATGACGAGGCACAGCACATTGATGGAGACAATAAGCCCAAAGTCCTCAGGACCGATGAACTGAGTCCTCGAGCCGTATAGGCCCCCACCTAACCCGGCGAAGGCGGCGCCAATGGCAAAGGCCAGCAGCTTGTACTTGAGCGTAAAGACGCCCATGGCCTCCGCTACGTCTTCATCCTCACGCATGGCCATCCAGGCCCGTCCTACACGCGAGTACTGGAGACGATGGGTGACGAAAGCCACGAGGCCGATGCCCAGTAGAATGAGGTACACAAAGTTCATCATGCTCGTCAATTCGAAGCCGAACAGACTGGGCCCTCCAATGTCGCTGATCCCGCGAGGCCCATTAGTGAAGCTTGTGAGATCCATGCTCCCGACGAGGATGCGGATGATCTCTCCGAAACCAAGCGTGACGATTGCCAGATAGTCACCACGCATGCGCAGTACAGGAATCCCCAACAGGACGCCCGAGAGCGAAGCCACCAGGACGCCAATGGGCAATGCCAACCAGAAGCTCATCATGATGCCGTGTGGGTTCGGGGCAGTGAGCAGGCCTACGGTGTAAGCCCCAATGGCAAAGAAGGCCACGTAGCCAAGGTCCAAGAGTCCGGCAAACCCGACTACGATGTTGAGCCCCAGCCCCATCATCACATAGATGCCCACTGTGCCGAGAACCTGGTTCCAATATCTGTTCAAGAACAGAGGCACGACCAATAGGGCTATCCCTGCGACCGCGAACACGGTGACCCGCGAGTATCTGTACTCCGAGAAACTCCGGACGGCGGGTACGTTTCGGACTCTGCCTCTGGCCGCTTGAGACCTCGCGCGCAACGAGTCGCGCCAATGATAGCGTACAGACGCCGTCGCCAATGCCGCCCCAGCAAGACCCGCAACCGCGAACAGGGCGAGACCCACAAGCGCGCCCAGTCCCGAGCCGAGATTGAAAGTATAGATCTCGACAGCCTCTCTTGTGAGCTGCACCAGCGACTTGCCGAAATCGGCACCGCCCTCCGCGAAGGCGCTGATCACAAAGATGCACGCAGCGACCAGTAGCCCATGGCAGAGACCTGCGACGAGCCCTCTCAGCAGGGCGTCCCGTGTCGACCCACCGAGACCGCAGCGACCTGCCCTAGCGCCCCCCCACAGGGCGATGGAGAGCAGCAGCAGCCACGCCCCCAGCGCGGCGGAGTCAAGATTGAGCCAGTTCCCGATTATGGTCCCGGCCAAGACGGTAAGGCCCAGCAGGATGAGAAAGACGTTGATGACCCCTGTAAGAAGCCCTTCTCGGAGGCTTGAGCGAATCTCCATGTGCCTCTCCTACGCCTTCTTTTCCGCAAGCACTTCCCCAAGGAGCCCCGTGGGGCGGAAGGTGAGTACCAGCACCAAAATGGTAAATGCCACCACATCCTTGAGTTGAAAGGGAATGCCCAACAGTGGGGGACCCGCCTCCTCGAGAAGGCCGAGCGACAGGCCTCCGAGCATGGCCCCCGGGACGTTGCCGATGCCGCCCATGACAGCAGCAGTGAACGCCTTCAGTCCAGGGAGAAAACCGACAAAGTGGTAGATAAAGGGCATGTGCAATCCCCACATCACCCCCGCAGCGCCCGCCAGAGCACCGCTGATGGCAAAAGTGTTGCCGATGACGCGGTCCACGTTGATGCCCATCAGAGCAGCCGTTCGCTTGTCCTCAGCGACGGCGCGCATGGCCATACCCATCTTGGTCCGCCTCACCAGCACCGCCAGCCCAACCATCAAGAGGACCGACAGGACCAGGGTCAGCACACCGGTGTAGGTGATTATCACCTCCTCACCACTCACTACGAGGCTCCAGCCGGTGTTGCGCGCGAGGAAGTCAGGGTTGGTGTAAGGATTCTTGGCCGCGCCGAACATCAGTTGCGCTGCATTCTCCAGGAAAAGCGAGGCCCCAATGGCGCTGATCAAAGGAACCAGGCGGGGAGCCATGCGCAGAGGCCGGTAGGCGATCCGTTCCAGCGCGATGGCGACCAGCGTGCCCACCGCCATGCCAGCGCCAAAGGTAATGACAAGGGAGATGACCGCGGTAGCGGCGTTCCGATTCAGGAAACCACTCCCACTGAGCGCCTCCAGCGTAAAGTATCCCGCAAAGGCACCCAGCATCATCACATCGCCGTGGGCAAAGTTGATCATGAACAGGATGCCATACACCAGCGTGTATCCCAACGCGATCAGGGCAAACACACTGCCCAGGACGGTACCCGAGACGAGGACTCTGAGCCAGGTGTCCAGGCCATACTGCTGATCGGCAAAGAGGATGATCCGGAGACGATTGATGAGGAAGGCTGTCACTATGATGCCTACGGTAATACGAACCAGCAGCCACGTATTGATATAGCGCTTGGGACGAGACTGAACGGCCTCAGCCATGATATCCGTGCCTCATTGTCACCCAGGGGCGCTGCCCCTGGGCCGATTGCTGATCGTTTGCCAATCTGGTAGCAAAGGTGAGGCAGGCTCTGATGCCTGCCTCACCGCTCGCCTTGATCCCGATGAAGGTCTTGGCTTATTGTCCCGGCGCCTCTTCCCACGCGCCGCCCACCACGACCATGAAGAGCGGCTCAGCCGCAGCAAGGTTGCCGGTCCCATCGTTGGTCAACGTGCCGGTCAAGCCGGTAAAGTCTTTGAGAGACCGTACTGCCTGCGCCATGGCCTGCCGCGGGATGATGAGCGAGCCGCCGTCCTTCACGGCGACGCTCTTGGCCGCCTCGATCAGGACGGACGCCGCATCGTAGCCGTGGGGGCTGAATGGGCTCAGCTTGCCCTGTGGGTCGCCATAGTCCGCTTCGTAGTCGGCCTTGAACTTGTCGAACGCGGCCGTAGGGGGAATGGGGACGTACGTCGAGTAGGTACCCTCTGCAGCATCACCAGATATGTCCAGGTAATTGGCGCCGTAGGTACCGTCGCAGCCGAAGAACGTGGCGTCTCCCAGCCCGGCGACGGCCATCTGGGTCACAATCACGGCCGCATCGGCATCATACCCACCATAGTAGACTAGTTCCGGGTTGAGGGTGGCAATGTCCGCCAACTGGGCGCTATAGTTGCCCACGCCAGGGGTGATGGCCTGGATGTCGAGAACCTCTCCACCCAACCCCATGAAGGAGTCGGTCATAACCGTGACGAGACCCTGTCCGTACGCACCACCGTCGTGCACGCCGACGACCTTCCTCACACCAAGGACGTTGTAGATATAGTCGGCGGCCATGCGACCCTGGTCCCCGTCGGAGAAGGCCACACGGTTGTACACGTTGGGCCCCTTCATAGGAAGGTCAACCAAGGTCGTCGATGGCGACACCATGACAATGTGCGCATCCTCGTAGATAGGGATGGCAGCCTCCGTCGAGCCGGAGAAGGTATGCCCCGCCACACCAATGAGCCGGGTCTCGGCGGCCAGCTTGTTGGCCACTGCAGCACCTTGCTCGGGTGT
Source organism: Anaerolineae bacterium (assembly GCA_041559855.1). Taxonomy (GTDB): domain Bacteria; phylum Chloroflexota; class Anaerolineae; order JAAYZQ01; family JAAYZQ01; genus JBFFCR01. The sequence continues at coordinate 9,313 of JBFFCR010000089.1, forward strand.
GCCCTGCGTGTCCTCGATCAGTAGTTCGATCTCAAAGCCCTCAATGTCAGGATTGTCCTTGATGGCCAGTTCCGCACCGCGGGAGATGTCGGTGCCGAAAGCGGAGTAGTCTCCAGTCATTGGACCAACATAGGCGATTTGGATCTTCTGTCCCTCCTCAATCGTGATACAGCCCCACGGGTCTTCGCACTCGTACGGCTTGCCGCAAGAGGCCAGGGCAAGGGACAGGACCATCACAACTGTTAGCAGTGCAAAAGCTTTCTTCATTGTTCGATCTCCTCCTCTGATCTGAAATCTGGTTCTATCGTATGGGACTCACCAACACAGTTGCTCGATACGCGGCGAGATCACCCCCTTTCATCTTCTCCATGGCCCAACAAGCCACGTGTACACCCGTTTCGCTTCCCCCGGACAAAAGGTTCCGGCAGATTATATACGAGACCTGTTGATCTGTCAAGCGGCCTGAATTTGCCTCGGCTTCACTCATGCGGCACAATCGCGGTCACGGCGTGAAGCCCCCACTGTAGCTCACAGCGGACCATCGTCGGCCCCAACAGAAGGCCCTCGCCTCTCAGAATCAGAACTGGTGCGCTACCGCATCGCCGTCCGTTGTCCGCCACGATGGGAGGAGAAGGGGCACCGTGCGGCAGCGCACCGTATCTGAGATAGCCCAGCAGCCAACGCCGGGTGCGTCTTGCGTTTACAGCCTCGATGAGAGCGCGAGATTGGGGTCTACTCTTTCAGTCGCTTTAGCTCCTCCTCAACAAGAACTCTCCGAAGGATCTTGCCCACCATGGTCTTGGGCAGCTCGGCGCGGAACTCGACAAACTTTGGCACCTTGTAGTAGGCGAGATTGTCACGGCAGTATTCGATGATCTCCTCTTCGGTTGCCGTCTCACCCGGCTTGAGGACGATGTAGGCCTTCACGCGCTCGCCACGCTCCTTCCCCACCGGCACGCCGGCTACGGTAACCTCGAGGACCTTCGGATGCTCGTAGAGCACGTCCTCGACCTCGCGCGGATAGATATTATAGCCGCCGGTGCCCAGGATCATGTCCTTCTTCCGATCCACGATCTGGAAGAATCCATCGTGGTCCATGCGCGCGATATCGCCAGTGTGCAGCCAGCCGCCCCGCAGCGTGTTGGCCGTCTCTGTGGGCATGTTCCAGTAGCCTTTCATCACTTGCGGTGCGCGGATGCACAACTCGCCGATCTCGCCGACGCCCAGGTCTGTTTCGCCCGTCTCGAGGTCCCTGATAACAGCCTCGGTGTCGGGGAAGGGCAAGCCGATCCAACTCCCGTCCTTTCGCTTGCCATAGATTGGGTTGCAATGGGTAACCGGCGTTGCTTCACTCAGCCCATAGCCTTCGACCAGTTTGCCACCGGTGAGCTTTTCAAAGCCCTCTTGCACCTCGGGAGGCAATCCTGCCGCCCCGCTGATGCAGGCACGAATGCACGAAACATCGTACTTGCCCACGTCCGGGTGATTGCTCACCCCCACATACATGGCGGGAACGCCGGGGAAAAGACTCGGTCTGTGCTTGTTGATCGACTTGAGCAAGTGATCCAGGATGCGAGGGTTGGGGATCAGGATCATGCTCCCAGCGATATAGATCGTCTGGTTCATACATACAGTCATGCCGTAGCTGTGGAAGAGAGGCACAGCCGTCAGCATGACCTCCTTCGCTTCCTGCGAGTCCCACATCCACCAACGAACCTGGATCGCATTGGCCACCAGGTTACGATGGGTCAGTTGGGCACCCTTGGAGACGCCTGTCGTGCCACCCGTGTACATCAGTACGCCAGTGTCCTCCGGGCCAACCTGCACCGGATCAGGGCGAGCCGCTGCTTGGGCCAGGAGATCCTGGAACCAATAGGTGTCCGCATCTCCAGAGATGTCTTGGAAGTGCCCCTCTTTCTTCTCAACCGCCACCGTGAACAAGAACTTTAGTAGCCCGGGGAAGTACTCTTTGACATTCGTGACTACCACATGTTCCAACTGCGTTTTGCCGCGGATCTGCTCGATGACAGGATAGGTCAGGCTGAGGGTCACGATGACCTTGGCGCCCGAGTCGTTGAGCTGATGC
>JBFFCR010000090.1:0-11239 GCA_041559855.1 Anaerolineae bacterium
GCCGAGGAAGAGCCGGTGGTCGAGGCTGTGGAGGAAGCACCGGAGGCCGAGGAAGAGCCGGTGGTCGAGGCTGTGGAAGAAGTAGCGGAGGCCGCGGAAGAGCCGGTGGCTGAGGTGGTGGAGGAAACGCCAGAAGCCGCGGAAGAGCCGGTGGTGGAAGCAGCGGAGGCCGAGGAAGAGCCGGTGGCTGAGGTGGTGGAGGAAGCTGCGGAAGCCGAGGAAGAGCCGGTGGCTGAGGTGGTGGAAGAAGCAGCGGAGGCCGAGGAAGAGCCGGTGGTCGAGGTGGTGGAGGAAGCTGCGGAAGCCGAGGAAGAGCCGGTGGCTGAGGTGGTGGAGGAAGCTGCGGAAGCCGAGGAAGAGCCGGTGGAGGAAGCAGCGGAGGCCGAGGAAGACCCAGCCGAAAGGCAAGAAGAGACTGCGCAGGATCCGGAACCTGCCGCGGTAAATACCCAAGCTGTTGCGTGAAGTGAAGGAACGCTATGGCAACAGGACAAATGGATCTTAAGGAACGGTTGCGGCAAGAGCTGGAAGAGACGTTGGCCGAGATCAAGCGCCTGGACGAGCGGCTGGAAGGGAAGGGCGACTATGGTCTGGGCAAGGGCGATCCCGGCATCTACGAGTGGGAGATGTGCCTGGCACTGAAACAGCGGGCGGAGAACAAGGCCCGTTCGCTGGAGGTAGCCATGCGCAAGACCGAAGAGGGCGACTATGGCAGGTGTGAAGTCTGCGGTGAGCAGATCGATCCCGCACGCCTAGCCATCCTGCCTCATACGAAGAGATGTATCACCTGCGCACAAAAGCGATAGCGCGTAACCGCAAGGCGCCGCCCAAGACACCGGGCGGCTCTTTTTGTTTTCCGTGACTCCAGGTGCCTCGCGAAAGAGGCTTGTCCATTTGCCAACGGCAGGCTTTTTCCGTAATATGGAGCGACAGCGTTGCACAAACCGATCGATGAGGAGAGCATATTCATGAACGGTGCCGTACCCATCCCCGACCGGATCCGGAGGCTGGTGGATCTGGCCGACAGTCTATGGTGGAGTTGGCATACTCCCGCGCGAAGCTTGTTCAAGGCGGTGAGCTACCCTCTGTGGAGGAGCTCTCGTCACAATCCGGTGCGGATGCTGCAGCTGGCGAATCCGGCTCGCCTGGACAGCCTGGCTCGCGACCCCGAATTCCTGCGGTTGTATGATGGCGTCCTTGCTGCCTTTGATCGCGAGTTGAAGGACGGGCATCTGTGGTTCCGGCAAGAGCATCCCGACGTGGACCAGCCGGTGGCCTACTTCTCTGCCGAGTTTGGGCTGCACGGATCACTACCAATCTATTCCGGCGGTCTGGGCGTGCTGTCCGGCGACCACTGCAAAGAAGTCAGCGACCTGGGGCTGCCCTTCGTTGGCCTGGGATTCATCTATCCGCAGGGCTATTTCCGGCAGTTTATCCCCCCTGATGGCTGGCAAGAGGCGATCTATGATACGCTGAACTTTGACCAGGCGCCTCTCCATCCTGTGCTTGATGCTGGTGGGAACCGGCTGATCGTCCAGGTGATGCTGCGCGGCGCACCAATCTACATGCAGGTCTGGCAGGTTCGGGTGGGGCGTGTCAACATCTACCTGATGGATACCAATGTGTCCCAGAACTCCCCGTGGGACCGTGACTTGTCGGCCCGGCTCTATGGAGGTGACCAAGAGACCCGCATTCGCCAGGAGATGGTACTGGGGCTGGGCGGCGTGCGGGTCCTCGCTGCACTGGGGATCGAGCCCAGTGCGTGGCATATGAATGAGGGACACTCGGCATTCCTGGTACTGGAGCGGCTACGGGCGTTGGTGCAGGGAGGCAGCAACCTCGAAGAGGCCGTGGCGCGGGTGAAGAGCACCACCCTCTTTACCACGCACACCCCTGTGCCTGCCGGGCACGACGCGTTTCCCTTCCATCTGATCGACGAGTATTTCGGGCGCTTTTGGCAGGAGATGGGGCTCAGCCGGGAGCAGTTTCTGGCCCTGGGCGAGTACGATGGCCGATTCAATATGACGGTGCTGGCCCTGCGCCTGTCAGGGCGCAGCAACGGCGTCAGCCAGCTTCACGGCGAGGTATCGCGGCGCATGTGGCAGCCGGTGTGGCCCGATCGCCTCGTCGAGGAGGTGCCGATCTCCGCGATCACAAACGGCGTCCACGTGCCGAGCTGGATCTCGACGCCATTGAAAGGGCTCTTTGCCGAATACGTGGACCCTGACTGGGAGATCCGGCACGACGATCAAGCTCTATGGGAGCGCTTGGGTGAGATCCCTGACGAGGTACTCTGGGCTGCACACCAGCAGCTCAAGGAGAAGCTACTGGCCTTTGTCGATGCACGGACACGGGCGCGGTGGCGCGGGGGGCAGATGGTCGCCAGCCAGGTCTTGGCTTCCGGCACCCTGCTAGAGCCAGAGGCACTGACGATCGGTTTCGCGCGGCGCTTTGCGACCTACAAGCGGGCGACGCTGATCTTTCGCGATGTGCAACGCCTGCTGCGACTCCTGCACGCGGAGCATCGCCCGGTGCAGATTGTCTTTGCTGGCAAGGCCCATCCTGCGGACGGAGGCGGGAAGCAGCTTATCCAGGAGGTATACCAGTTTGCACAGGAGCCCGAGTTTGGCGGGCGCATCGCCTTCCTCGAGGACTATGATCTGCATATGGCCCGCTTTCTGGTGCAAGGGGTGGATATCTGGTTGAACAATCCCCGCCGGCCGAACGAAGCCAGCGGCACCAGCGGTATGAAGGCAGCGATGAATGGCGTGCCCAATCTCAGCGTGCTCGATGGCTGGTGGCCGGAGGCCTATCATCCGGCTCAGGGCGGGCGAGCGGCGAATGGGTGGGCCTTTGGCGAGGTGCAGTACGATGACTGGGAGACTCAGGACGAGATAGACAGCCAGGCCCTGTACCGGCTCCTGGAAGAGCAGGTGGTGCCACTCTATTATGATCGCGATGCAACCGGGGTCCCACGAGGCTGGGTCCGGGTGATGAAAGAGGCAATGCGCACCAGCATTGCGGCCTTTTCAATGCGGCGCATGGTCAAGGAGTACGTGGAGCAGATGTACCTGCCGGCTATGCGCTGAGAGGCAAGACAGCCGCTCATGTACGTGAGGGGCGGGCAGCCGCCGAGCCTGGCCGTTGCGCAGGGTTCCTGGCGGAAACGGTTTTGACGAAAGGGTTCGCGTGTGCTATACTCGCCGGGTCGAACCAATCATGGGGGGGAAGGTCCTTTCTATGGCAGAAAGAAGAGAGATGACCAAGATCCTGGTAACCGGAGCGGTCGGGCAGATTGGGTCCGAGTTGACGGTTGAGCTGCGCCGGCGATACGGCGCAGGAAATGTGGTGGCCACCGGGCATAGAACAAAGCCGAGTGCAGCTCTATGTGATGGTGGCCCTTTTGAATACATTGATGTCACAGATCGCCAGACGCTGGAATCGGTCGTCGAGGAATACAGGATTGACACCATCTACCACATGGCCGCCATTCTCTCCGCGGTGGGTGAGCAAAAGCCACACCTGGCCTGGGACGTGAATATCAACGGCCTGTACAATGTGCTGGAGGTCGCCCGCGAGCGTGAACTGGTCCGGGTCTTTTGCCCAAGTTCCATCGCGGTCTTTGGCCCCGAGACGCCGCGCCAGGACACACCGCAGGAGACTGTCCTGCGGCCCACAACTATGTACGGCGTCTCAAAGGTTGCGGGCGAGTTGCTGTGCGAATACTATGTTGCGCGATTCGGCGTTGATGTGAGAGGAGTGCGGTATCCGGGCATCATCAGCAGCGAGACGCTTCCTGGCGGCGGCACGACCGACTATGCTGTGGCGATCTACTACGAAGCCGTTGCCAACAAGCGCTATACCTGCTTTGTGCGGTCGGACACGGTGCTGCCGATGATGTACATGCCGGATTGCGTCAAGGGCACGATCGACCTGATGGAGGCAGAGCGCAGCAGGCTGGTACACCACGCTGATTTCAACCTGGCCTCCATGAGTTTCTCGGCTGGAGAGTTGGCTGCTGAGATCAAGAAGCATATCCCCGAGTTTGAGTGCGAATACAAACCCGACTCCCGACAAGCGATTGCCGACTCGTGGCCGTGCTCCATTGATGACAGGGCTGCCCGGGAGGAATGGGATTGGCGACCCGAGTATGACCTGGCAGCGATGACAGCGGATATGCTGGAAAAGCTGGGCAGGCGCCATGCCGAGGGGCGGTTGTATCCCAGCGAAGAGATGGCCTGCAACTGAGTAAGGCGTGCTGAGCAGCGCCGTCCAGCTCGATTCTGGAGAAAAGGAGTGAGTGATGGCAGACAAGTTCGATTTCATTCGCCAAGACGTGACAGATCTGAAGGATGGCGGGCTTTTCATCAACCTGCGGATCATGGGCTCTCCGGCCGATGCCTGGATGGTGGTGGATGGCAAGCATGTGCTGAACTTTTGCACGAACAACTATCTGGGGCTGGCCAACCATCCCAGAATGAAGGAGGCAGCCCGGAAGGCCATCGACGAGTGGGGAGTGGGACCGGCTGCCGTCCGCTCCATCGCGGGTACGCAAGGCATACATGTCGAGCTAGAACGGCGTCTGGCGGCTTTCAAGGGTGTTGAGGATGCGCTCTACGTGCAGAGCGGATTCTGCGCCAACCAGGCAGCCCTGGCGCCGCTGGTAGGACGGGACCGGGCCAGCGGTGTACAGGACGTGATCTTTTCCGATCGACTGAACCACGCGAGCATCATTGATGGGGCGCGCCTGTCGGGCGCCAAGATCATCGTCTACGAGCACTGTGATGCCCAGGATGCTGAGGAAAAGATCAAGGAGCACCTGCCACAGTACCGCCGGGGCCTGTTGGTGACCGACGGTGTCTTTAGCATGGACGGCGACGTTGCTCCGTTGGACAAGCTCTACAAGGTTGCCGAAAAGCACGGGGTCATAACCATGGTAGATGATGCCCACGGAGAGGGTGTGCTAGGCGGTGGCAAGGGCATCGTTCACCATTTCGGCCTGCAGGGCAAGTTCGACGTGGAGATAGGCACGCTCAGCAAGGCCTTTGGCGTGATGGGCGGGGTGATTGCGGGGAGGAAGGTCGTGGTGGATTATTTGCGGCAGAAGGCGCGTCCCTTCCTGTTCTCCAGCGCTGTCACGCCGGCCGACACCGCGGCCTGTCTGGCGGCAGTCGATCTGTTGGAAGAGAGTGAGGAGTTGGTTGAGAAGCTCTGGGCCAACACCGAGTACTTTAAGAATGGAATGGCACAACTTGGCTTTGACACGGGCAGCACTGAGACGCCGATCGTGCCTGTGATGCTGGGTGAGGCGCCACTGGCGAAAGAATTCTCGCGCAAGCTCTTTGAGAATGGTGTATTCGCCATGGCCTTGGGGTTCCCCACAGTGCCAAGGGGTATGGCTCGCATCCGTGTGATGAACACTGCCGCACACAGCCGGGAGGACCTCGATACAGGGCTGGCTGCCTTTGAGAAGGTGGGGCGCGAGCTGGGAGTCATCTAGCACAGGGCTATGGGGCGAGCTCTGCTCCTATCAGGTCGTCCCGGGGTGGGCAAGACCACGATCATTCGCTCTGTAGCGGAGCACCTTGGGCCGAGGGCCGGTGGCTTTTACACGGAAGAGATCCGCGAGGCCGGACGGAGAACCGGCTTTCGGCTGGTCGCGTTGGATGGTCGGCGCGGAATCTTGGCCGGGCTGAACATTTCGAGCCCGTACCGAGTTGGTAGATACGGGCTCTGCCTCTCTGATCTGGAGAAGGTGGGCGTCGATTCGCTGTGGAGGGCCATCCGCCAACCTGAGGTGTCGGTGGTGGTGATCGACGAGATAGGCAAGATGGAGATCATGTCGCCCGCTTTTCGTGAGGCAGTGGTGGTGGGACTCGATGGTCCCAAGGCGATCGTGGGCACCGTTACAATGGCTCGGTCTTCGTGGATTGATCGCATCAAATCGCGCCCCGAGGTAACGTTGCAGGAGGTTACTCTGGCGAACAGGTCTGCGTTGCCGGTGCTGATCCTGGATTGGTTGCGCCGGGATCAGGGCAAGTAGTCCCGCGATTTCGTGCGTATTGGGAGAAGCATCCCGCTTGACGCCTAGCAACACTTGTGGTATTATGTAGAAAGCTGCGGTGTTCTGGTTCTTACACGCCCAGTTAGGATCAAGCGGGGAGGTGAAACCCAATGAAACGCGGAGTGTGGATTAGAGGAGTGGGCCTGTTGGTGCTGGTGGCCATAGTCGCGGGGCTCGGAGCTTGCTCCAGGTCTGCGGAGGTGCTTGAGAACCCGGTCACGACACCTATCGCAACCTCAGTGAGTAGCGATGACCAAGGCCAGGAGACGACCCCTACACCAGAGCGGACGGTGGTGTCGGCGGTCACGCAGGATGTAGAGACGCCTGGGACAGGAGCACAGCCAACGGCTGAGGAGGAGGCGGGAACTGCCGAACCTACACAGGAGCCGTTGGCGGAGGCTACACCGGTACCGACTGTGACCAGCGCGCCATCCTCTGGAGGGCAGCAGGCTGATTACGTCCTTTACACGGTCAAGCGCGGGGACACGCTCTACTCTATCGCGCGGCGCTATAATACTACCTGGTCGGCGATTGCCCAGGCGAATGGAATAACAAACCCAAGCCTGATCATGGCTGGCCAGCAGCTCAGGATTCCGACTTCGGGCGGCACCTCGGGCGGCACCTCCGGAGGGACGGGGGCTTGCCGCTACCGCCATACGGTGCAGCGAGGCGAGTGGGTGTGGCAGATTGCCAGGCAGTATGGCGCCTCGCCTTACGCTATCCTGTCGGCGAATGGCCTGAGCCTGCCCTCGGCCAGCACGATTTACGCGGGCACGGTCTTGTGCATCCCGTAGGCGGGTAGCGGTCGCGGCTGGCTCTGGAAGGGCAGGCTGGGCCGCGGATGGAATTGCCAGGATGCCGGGTCACTGGACCCAGAGCATCCACGAACTGAATCATTGATGCGTATTGGTTCGCGCGATAGGGCTGTTTCGCGTGAATTGCTGGTGTCCTCGCAGGGCGCACCCGCCCTGCGAGGCGTGCGCGGCCTGCCGAGGGACAGGATAGGTGGCTCGGCAGAAAACTAAAGAAGGTTGTCCTGTGGTTACAGGTGCCACGACGAAGAGAGGCTCATAGCTGCGATTCTGGCTGCTCCGACTACGGGAGGGTGTGCGGAAGGTGGTGCTTGCCTGATAGGGTGTCTGGCCGGTCGCAGGATGAGCTCTTGTTGCTTAGGGCTCGTTGCAGGCTCTGATGGCGATGGCGGTTGAGCGATTGGGAGCCAGGTCTGTCGGGAGGCGCGTCGCCTATGGCCGGGTGCAGACTCTTAAGTGGAGGATAGCGTAGAATGCCATTGCTGGATGTGAAGGATCTGAGAACCCAGTTTTTTACCCAAGATGGTGTCGTCAAGGCGGTCAATGGCGTCTCGTTTCATGTCAGCCAGGGTGAGACGCTGGGCATTGTGGGCGAGAGCGGGTGTGGCAAGAGCGTGAGTGTGCTCTCCGTCATGCGCCTGATTCCCCAACCTCCCGGCAAAATCGTGGGGGGAGAGGTGATCTTTGATGGCCGCGATCTGCTGAAACTGAGCGGCGATGAGATCCGGCAGGTGCGCGGCAACCAAATTGCCATGATCTTCCAGGACCCGATGACCTCTCTCAACCCGGTGTTGACCATTGGCAGGCAGATTGGCGAGGCGCTAGAGTTGCACCTGGGCATGAAGCGCGATGTGGCCCGCAAGCGGTCTGCGGAGTTGCTCGAGATGGTTGGCATCCCTCAAGCCGAGGACCGTCTGGATGACTACCCGCACCAGTTCTCAGGCGGTATGAGGCAGCGTGCCATGATTGCCATGGGATTGGCCTGCAACCCCCAGCTGCTCATTGCCGACGAGCCGACCACGGCGCTGGATGTGACCATTCAGGCCCAGATTGTAGACCTGGTGAAGCGCCTGCGTGACGAGATTGGCATGGCGGTCATCTGGATCACGCACGACCTGGGAATCGTCGCCGGGTTGGCCGATCGGGTGATGGTCATGTACGCGGGCTTTGCGGTGGAGGAGGCGCAGGTGAAAGAGGTGTACGGCAACCCGCGACATCCCTACACCATCGGGCTTCTTGGATCGCTTCCCAGGCTGGACGAGATCCGGGAGGATAAGCTGACGTCGATCGAGGGGCTGCCGCCCGATCTGATCGCGCTTCCTGAAGGCTGTCCGTTTGAAGCGCGCTGCATCTATGCCATCGAGCGGTGCAAGACAGAGCGGCCCGAGCTAGAGCCTGTGGGGCCCCGGCATCGCATTGCCTGTTGGGTGGATGTTACAAAGCAGCCTGAGGCATAGGCATCCGCCTCCGATAGGATCGGAGCGTCCTGGAACAGGTTCAGTACTCTCGTAAAGGAATGGGTGGACATATGTCAGAGAACGGTGTCTTGGTAAAGGTTCGCGATCTGAAAATGCACTTCCCTATCACGCAGGGTATCGTCATCCAGCGTCAGGTGGGCGCCATCAAGGCGGTGGACGGCATTACCTTTGACATCTACCGTGGCGAGACTCTCGGTCTGGTGGGTGAGTCAGGGTGTGGGAAATCCACCACCGGCAGGGCGATGCTGCAACTCTACCGTCCCACGGCCGGCGAGGTGTATTTTGAGGATACGAACCTGACGGCGATAAAGGGCGAGACCTTGCGCCGGATGCGGCGGCGTATGCAGATGATCTTCCAGGATCCATACGCATCGCTGAATCCACGCATGACTGTAGGGGACATCATTGGCGAGCCAATGATGGTGCATAATATCCTCAAGGGCAAGGAGCGCCGGGCACGCGTGCAAGAGTTGTTGAGGGTCGTGGGCTTGAATCCCTACTTTGTGAACCGCTATCCCCACGAGTTCTCGGGCGGACAGCGGCAACGTATTGGTGTTGCCCGGGCCCTGGCATTGAACCCCGAGTTCATTATCTGCGACGAGCCGATTTCGGCGCTGGACGTGTCGATCCAGGCGCAGATCATCAATCTCCTGGAGGACCTCCAGGGGGAATTTAACCTGACCTACCTGTTCATTGCCCACGACCTGTCGGTGGTGCGGCACATCTCGGATCGGATTGCTGTGATGTACCTGGGCAAGATTGTGGAGCTGACCGACCGCACAGAGTTGTATGAACATCCGCTGCACCCATACACTCAGGCTTTGCTTTCTGCCGTGCCCATCCCCGACCCGCTGGTGGAAGAGCAGCGCAGGCGCGTCATTCTGGAAGGGGACGTGCCCAGCCCGGCAATTCCGCCAGTGGGCTGCAACTTTAGCACGCGTTGTCCGGTGGTGATGGACATCTGCAAGGAGGAGGAGCCGGAATTCAAAGAGTCGAGTAGCGGTCACTGGGCGGCCTGCTTCCGGGCAGAGTGAGCCCGGACCAGCGTTCGGCTCTGCGAGTTCCTTGACTTTGTGGCTTCCTTGTGATATGATGGATGAGCTTCGTTCATCTGGGATCGAGCCCTCGCGCAGGCAGTCGTGGTGCCTTTGGGAGGGATAGATAAGGAGGTGATGAGGCGGGCTTCATTTCTAGTGACAGGGTCCCCGCGCCTGACATGTTACCGTTTTGGCCAATTTAATCCATGAGGGAAGGAGAAGACAATGTTTAGCAAGAAACTGGCGATTCTCGTAGTCCTGGTGATGATTGCGCCGCTGGTGTTGACTGCCTGTGGCCCGACACCAGAACCGGAGACGATCATCAAGGAAGTCCCGGTTGAGGTCACCAAGATCATCACTGAGGAAGGCGAGACCAAGATCATCACAGAGACTATCATCGAGCAGGTGATCGTCGAAGTGACTGCTGCACCGGAGGAGCCGGTTGCAGCAGAGGGTGTGTTCGTCGCCCCCGATCCCGAGACCTACACCTATGTCACCTATGGCGACATCGACACCATGGACCCCAACCTGTGCTATGACACGGCCAGCTCGGCCCTGATCATGAACGTGATGGAGGGCCTCATCTTCTTCAACCGCGAGAAGATGACAGAGTACGTGCCGTTGCTGGCCGAAGAGATCCCGAGCGTGGAGAACGGCGGCATCTCGGCGGACGGCATGACCTACACCTTCAACATCCGCGATGGTGTCAAGTTCCACAACGGCAACGACATGACCCCCAGCGACTTTGAGTACACCTTCGAGCGCGGTCTGATCCAGTCGGACGTCAACGGCCCCCAGTGGCTGCTGATCGAGCCGCTGCTGGGCTATGCCAGTGGCGACGTCACCGAGGAGATCGGTGATGGGGCCTACGCCGGCGACCCCGATGGACTGCGCGCCAATGCCTCACCTGAGGAGCTGATGGCGGTGTGCGAGAAGGTCAAGGCTTCCGTCGAGTCCGACGACGAGGCTGGCACGCTGACCTTCAACTTGGCCCAGCCGTGGGGGCCCTGGCTGGCCACCCTGGCACAGTCCTGGGGCTCGGTCATGGACAAGGAATGGGCCATCGAGAATGGCGCCTGGGACGGTTCCTGCGAGACCTGGCAGGACTACTACTCCCCTGGCCCGGCGAACGACGAGCTCAATGCCATCATGATGGGCACCGGTCCCTACAAGCTAGAGTACTGGACGCCGGACGAGGAGTGGGTTCTGGTCGCCAACGAGAACTACTGGCGCGCCGACGGCGATGAGATGTGGCCTGGCGGCCCCAGTGGCGCACCGCGGATCAAGCGCGTGGTCCGCAGCCTGGTGGACGAGTGGGGCACCCGCTTTGCGATCCTGCAGGCTGGCGATGCCGAGACAGTGACCGTGCCGCCGGCCAACCGGCCGCAGGCGGACGAGTTCGTGGGCGAGATCTGCAACTATGAGACCGAAGAATGCACGCCCACCGACAACCCCAACGGCCCGCTGCGCAAGTGGCCTAGCCTGCCCAGCGTGAGCCGCACCAACGTGTTCATGAACTTTGACCTGAGCCAGGAAGAGGGCACGAACCCGTACATCGGCAGCGGCCAGTTGGACGGCAACGGCATCAACCCCGACTTTTTCAACGACATCCATGTGCGCAAGGCCTTCAACTACTGCTTCGACTATGATGCCTTCATCTCGGACGCGCTGAACGGCGAGGGCATCCCCAACAATGGCCCGATCATCTACGGTATGCTGGGCTATAACGTGGACGGCCCGATGTACGAGTATGACCTCGACAAGTGTGCTGAGGAGATGGAGCTGGCCTGGGACGGTGCGGTAGCAGAGACTGGCTTCCGCGTGCAGATGGCCTACAACACCGGCAAC
>JBFFCR010000091.1:0-11224 GCA_041559855.1 Anaerolineae bacterium
GCCTATGTCGATCCAGGAGTTACCTACTATGACCAACTATACCGTGACCACACCATTCGCAATCTCAAGCGCAGGGCAGCCGCCCTGGGCCTGGAACTAGTGTCAGTTCCTGCCCAATCAGCGACAGTTTCTTAGTAGCCGGAGCAGGACCGGAGCGCAGCGGAGGTCCTGCGGAGGCGAGAGATCTTGCCCCTTGTGCTGTAGAGATGCCTCACATCGCTCCGCGCCGTTCGGCATGACATGATTCTCTGGTGTGGATCTTGCTGGTCCCCCAAGATCTGGGATGCACCCCTGGTCCGCCTGCATCAAGGCTGCGCGCAAGTCGGGGAGATGGCTGCGGTGGCAGCGCATGCCGCGCTCTACCTCAGGATGAGAGGCAGGTACACGAGGTACGACTGTAGCGAGGGATCCACAAGGTAAGCGTTGCCTAAGGTGGCGCTTTGGCAATCGCCGTTGAGGATGGTGAGATCGTACATGCCCGGGGCCAATCCGGCGGGAACCAGCGCGGATAGCGTGTTGGCGTCGATGTAGGTGACGTCGGGCAGCATGATGCCGTCCAGCATGGCTACCACCCTTGGGCGGAACGATTCGCCGGTGATGGTGACTCTTGTGCGGTTGTCGGGCGAGCCCGCGTCGGGCTCAACACCCGTGAGTGTGGGCGGGCCGGATGCCGGTAGGGGCGCCCTGATCTCCACGTCGTCTATGGTCCAGCCTACATCGCCGATCCCCAGGTCGCAGCCCATACGCCACCGGAGCAGGACGCTCTGGCCCGCAAAGCTATCCAGGTCCACGTCAACACGGGTCCACAGCGGCAGGTCGCCAACCCAGGCTGGGCGCTCTGCCAGCGGGTTCCCGCTGGTGGAGGCGATGACGCCGTTGTACCCGTTGGCCGTGATGTGAGGACCGAGATCCTGCCATGTCTCGCCGCCATCGACCGATAGCTCCAATACGGCGCCGTCATAGCTACTCTCAAAGTAGTGCTGGTGCCAGAATCTGAGCACGCTTCCAGGTTCGACGAGCACAGGAGCCGCGTTCCAAAGGCTCGTGTCGGTGACCACTGCTGCGTCCGGTGCGTGCCAGGCATGGGAAGGGCTGAGGACTGGCGCCGTCACAAGCTGCCACTCGTCCAGGCCCTCGGCGGCGTGGTGGGTCCACAGCGCATCGCCTGACTCCATGTCGTCGGCAAAGAGGACCTGGCTTGCAGGCGTGGCAAAGCGAAACGGTGCAGCCCATGCGCCCTCTCCGCAGCCGTTCTCTGCCGTGGCCCGCCAGAAGTAGCAGGTGGCTGGCTGCAGGGGAGCGTCGTGGGTGTACGTGGTGCTTGTCAGGCCTGGCGCATCGATAACCGGTGCGTCAAAGGTGGGGACCCGTGAGAGCTGCAATCCGTAGCTGCGGGCCTCGGGCACGGGCTCCCAGGTGAAACTCGGGCGCTCGTATGCTTCCCACTCTGCGCCATCGGGCGGCGAGAGAAGCACTGGTGTGGCGGGAGGGCCGGCATGAATCGACAGGTCAGCAGTCGCCGTATGCACGTTGTCCTCCTCCGCCGTGCCCGAGATCAGCAGCGTATAGTCCCCTGCGGACGCTCCCTCATTGGTTTGCAGACTCAGGAGGGCCTCACCTGGCGGAGCAACGCTGGCGGGACTGATGCGAGCGCTCACTGCCGGCGGCACGTCCGCGACGTCCAGGGCTACTTCGTGGGAGTAGGCCAGGACCTGGCCCACGCGGATGGTGGCGGTGACGGTGTCGACCACACACATGTCCAGGCTGCCCGGCTGCACCGCCAGGGTATAGTCGGGTTCGATGCGGCAATTGTAGCAGGCCAGGGCAAAGTCCTGGTCAGTGGCATCACCCACGCTGGGCACCCCATCCGAGTTGATGTTGCTGGCAACGACGCGCACGATCAGGCTGTCTGCCGTGCCGGGGTCAAGGAACACTCCCTCGGTGTTGTTCATGGGATCGGCGCTGCCGCCAGCCAGCGACCAGCCATCCGGGCCAAAGTCATTGCCGTGATAGACGCTGCCGCCTGCCTCGACCAGCAGATCCAGATCGTTGTTCCAGGCAGGTGTGGAGCCACCCAAACCATGCCCGGGCGCGTCGGTCCACACCAGCATGATCTGCGTGGGGAGGCCCGGATCGGCGACGGCAAAGGCCTGCGCCCACTCTTCGCCCGTCTCGTCGAACAGAACCGACTGGTCGACATAGAGCACAGGCGCCTGCGGGTCGAGGACGGCAGCTGCGTCCATACGCCCCCATCCCTGCTTGCTGTCAAAGGGATGGCCCAAGGGGTTGCCGTCAGCATCCAGGTGGCCCGCCAGATCATGGGCTACCGGCAGAAACGCGGCCTTGATCAGCGCCGGGCTGGGGTCCGCACCGTCGAACTGCTCGCGGTAGCGCTCGATAAAGAGCGCGGCGGCCCCGCTGGCATGGGGGGCTGCCATGCTGGTGCCGCACAGCAGGCCATGCGTGCTGTTGGGAACGGTCGAGTCCACATAGCAGCCGGGGGCCACCATGTGGGGGATTGTGCGACCGTCGAGCGCCGGACCGTGGGCAGTATTGGCCGAGAGATCGTCGATGTCCAGGTTCTGCGCCCCGTTGCTGAATTGCAGTTTGGTGGAGCCGACCGTCAGGATGTTCTTGGCCTCGTCCGGCGAGCCTTGGGTCTGCTCGCCGCCGTAGCCATTCATCAGGGAAAGGACATAACTGAGGGGCTGATTGCCGGGAGTGAGGGGGTCTGCATCGCGCACGCCGATGTCGACCTGCATCGTGTCATTGTCATAGCCCTGAGGCGTGCTGGCGGGCCCCCAACTATTTCCCGAGAGGACGGCGCCGTTATCATGGGAGCCAGCCATAAGGAGGAGCATGCCGCCCGGCTGGAGGTACCAGGGACTGTATAGCTGCTCCACCAGGCTCGCTCCGGGGGCCATGCCCAGGCCGCGCAGAAAGCCGGCAGCGTCAAGAGCACCGGAGGAGCCGTCGGCGACCATGATGCCAGCCGTGTGGGTTCCATGCGTGTCGCTGGCGCTGCCGCCACAGGTCTCCCCAGCGCAGGGGATCAGCCTGTTCACCAGGTCGGGATGATCATCCTGCACACCAGCATCGACGTTGGCAATCGTGACGCCTGCGCCGCTCAGTCCGACGTCTGCCAACCAGGCGAGATAGCCGGTTTGCGCCAGGTTTGTGCCGTTCACATTGTCGACCGATACCTGGTTGCCCACTTCGCCGCGCAGGCCACCACCAGAGGGCTCGATCTGGATGCTGTAGACACCGGGCACTTGAGCCGCATCCTGGAGGGCGTCGCCTGGCAGGGTAAAGCCGGCGATCTCAAAGGTGTCGTTGAGCACTGCGCGCCCGTGCGCTTGGCCGCCCAACTCCTCGATCTGGCTCACCGTCGTCTCGGTGTCGGCTGCGCGAGCAAGGAGAATGTCAACCAGCACCGGGCTGTGATCCAGGTCGCGCCATTGAGGTTGCACGCGGTAGGCAGGGACGAAAGGGCCGGTCCAGCGCACCGCGCCGGCAGAGGCGCCGCGGGTTACGGCTTCCGGGCTGCCCCACACCACGTACGTGAAGGGTGCGACGTACTGCACGAGCTGGAGCCCCGCCTCACCCAGTCCAGCCAGCCACTCGTCGCGGGGCGGGCCCACGAGCTGCACCAGGTACAGATCGGGCCCGTCGTTGCGTAGGGCGTCCCACCCGTCGGGCGGCTGGACTCTATCGCGCACCGGATCAAAGCTCTGTTCACCCAAACGCAGGGTGTAGGGCTCTGTGCGGACCTCCATGGGCAGGCCAGTCGCCTGGAGGCCACCGAGATCAGCGGCTGCCAGCTCGAGCCAGACAAAGCTGCCATAGTCGAGGGTCCGCCGGACCGCATCCTGCTTGGCGGGCGATATGCCGGCGCGCCAGGCCTCGTAGGCGTCGGCAGGCAAACGCACCAGGACCGTGGCTTTGGGTTGGCTGGCGGACGGCGCGGCGTGCGGAAGCGCCATGAGGGCAAATCCGAGCAGCGCCAAGATCTTTAGCTGTCCGCGAAGGTTCACGGCTGCGGCCTTTCCCAGTTGCTTCCTCCTCGGCTGCGCGCTTAGCTAATCATGCAGGGGCGGATAGGTGGCTATTCTGTCGAGCTCTGGATGCAGGTGGGGGAGCCGGTGCTGGAGCGTGCTCGCCGTCGCCGGGCAAGCCACAGGGCGCTGCCCAGCGCTGCGGCGAGGAAGGTGAGCTGGTTGGCGCTTTCACCGAGGCCGGGGGACGCTGGCTCTCCGGCGATGATCTGAATGGGCACCGGTGTGAACACCAGGACAAAGATGACCAACACCAACGCGGCAATGATCTTTTGCGAGAGATCGAGGCGGGTTACGTCGTCGAGGGGTTCGGGATGCTGCCGGCCAAAGAGAAAGATGAGCGCGGCCCAGAGAAGCCAGCCCGTCCATAGGAAGAATCCCATGGCAACTAGCACGATGACGATGGGCCAGGTAAAGCGCCTTGCTCGCTGCCCGATCAGGCTGTACATGACGTGACCGCCGTCCAGTTGTCCCACAGGCAAGAGGTTGAAGGCGGTGACAAGCAGCCCTGCCCACCCCGCCAGCGCCACCGGGTGTATGAACACATCGTAGCCTCCGGTGAGCGGGGCGGTGCCAAAGAGCGCGGCGACGATTTCCTTCACGACACCAGGGAAGGCCGGAGCAACGCCACTACCTGGTAGGATCTTGCCGAATACTGCGAACTTGAGAAACAGGTAGAGGAGAGAATTGCCCTCCAGAAAGACGCCGGGCTCAGACATGCTCATCGGATGCACGGTCGACAGATTCAGGCCCAGGATCAGGATGGGCACCGCCAGTGCGAAACCGACCAAGGGGCCCGCAGCGCCTACAGTCAGCATCTGGCGGCGGTTGATGCTCCGCCCCTTCATGACGATCACGGCGCCCATCGTACCCAGCGGGGGCACGGGCATGGGAAGGAAATAGGGCAGCGAGACTGGCACTTTGTAGTACCGGCCGGCAAAGTAGTGGCCCAGCTCGTGGCCCGTGAGGATGCTCATCAGGCTCAGGGCAAAAGGCCAGCCTAGCCAGAGATGCTTGAGCAGCCAGATCATGTCCACATCCTGGGGCACCTTGTCGGACCACATGGCGCCGACAAAGAGGGTGGAGAGCACCGTCAGGACATAGAGCACGATGTTCACCCATCGGCGCGTGCCGCTCTCCCGTGGCATCACGCCCGGCACGGCGAGCAACACGTCCAGTTCAGAGTCGGCGTCGTGCCTTAGCACGGCGGTGTAACCAAGCTCCCTGAATCGTTCGGCAATCTGCGGGTAGGCCTTGTGTGACGGGACGTTCAGATGCCCACGAAGCCGGATGGTCTCCGGCTGCTGCGGAATACCGAGCGTCACATCGTGGGTGGTGAATAGATGGCCCACGGCGTCTTCCATCTTGCCGGCGACCACTTGGGCTGGGGATTTCAGGTCATCAGACATTGGCTTGTGGCTCTCCAGAAAACTGATGGCTGCTTGTCAAGGGCTCTCAAGGCTGGTATAATCGACACTAGCCAGATTGGCGCATGGACGGCTGGCTCGTCGCGGGCAAGTATACCACAGGCTGGGGGACGGTGCAACCTGCCCCCACGGTGCGATAGGCGGCATGGGCATCCTTGCGCGCACTGGCGATCTGAACGAGAGGTTGAGGGACTCGCTATGACCGTGGTTCCAGAGGATCAGAATGGCGGTGCACCGCGCTGGCGCTTTGTTGTTCTCGCCGCGCTGATCCTTCTCCTGACCGTGATGGTGCTTGCTGTGCTATGGCAGGTGCCGCACCTGCTGCCGGGTCCCTTTGAGCGGTGGTCTGGCGCTGTTCTCGACGCCACTCCTACCCCTGCCATCCTCGAGCCAACCATCACCAGGCTATACGCCGACGTGAACGACCAGGCGCGAACGGTCACCTTTCACCTGGAGGCGGAGGTTCCCCCGGACCGCCAGGTGTTTGAGGTGTTGTTGTGGTACGACACCGGGCCCGGGCACAGGGCACAGCACGTTGCCGCCCCTCTTACCCACACCATCAGCATCAGCTACCAGCTCGACGCGCTGCTGGAGGGCTTTACACGGACCCTGACCGCCACTGACGAACTGGATTACTGGTGGCTGGTGCGGGACACAGCCGGAGACTCGATCCGGGCCGGCGATACGGTGATGCTGGGACCGCAGCTTGTGTCGATGACCACCGCGTTCCCCCCCGAGCCGCCTCCCATCGACTTTACGTGGGCAGTGTCTGCGACGGAGCATTTCCAGTTCTTCTATGTGCCCGGCTCGGCGGCCGAGCGCGATCGCTTTGAGCTCGGCTCTGTTGCAGAGGGGGCCCTGGCGCTCATCGAGCCGCGCCTTGAGGTCTATCTCGATGGGCAGATGGGCATCTACCTGGTGCCGCGCGTTTTCTGGCAGGGGGGCGCGGCCTACGGGAACAAGGTGCAGTTGATCTCCTACCTCGACCGGAACTATACAGCCGTGGAGACGTGGTCCTATTTTGCCCACGAGGGAACCCATGCGCTGGCACAGGACATACTCCAGCCAAAGGAAGAAGGCGGGCCTGACGGCGTGCTGGTCGAAGGGCTGGCGGTGTGGGCCAGTGGCGGCCACTACAGCGAGGAGCCGATCGACGAGTGGGCTGCCCTCGTGGTTGACTCGGGCGGGTATCTGAGTCTGGCCCAGTTGCGGGCCGGGCCGTTCTACGAGTTTCAGCACGAAACGTCGTACCTGGAGAGTGGCTCCTTTGTGCAATACCTGGTGGGCCGCTATGGGTTGGAACCGCTCAAGGAACTGTACGGGCAGGCGACAGGCGATGCCGGGCATGATGAGGCCCTGGTACAGAGCCTCTATGGCAAGGGGTACGCCGAACTGGATCAAGAGTGGTTGGAATACCTGAGCAGTCTGGAGCCCAGCCCGGAACAGGCCGAGTTCTGGCGCCTGCAGGTGCGCACCTTTGACCTGATACGCCGCTACGAGACCGACCTGGACCCTGATGCCCGGATCTTGCCCGGCACTTCGCCACCCGAGTGGATGAGCGATACCCTGAAGGTCTTTCTCAAGCGCGCCGACGCGCCACGGAACCTGGTATTCGAGACCGCGCTGATCGCCGCCCAGGAGCGTGTCTATAGTGGGGATCTCAAAGGGGCCAGTGCGCTGCTGGACGATGTCGAGGCGGCACTGGATGCTGGCGGGGAGCTCACACGGCCCTCGCTCTTGGCGCGCCAACAGATCCTGGAGGCGCTGGCTGCGCAGGACCGGGCGATCCTGCGGGCTGACGCCGCTGCCTATAGCGGTAGCCTGGCACCGGGCTCAAGCCTGGCCCAGCCCGAGGCAGTAGCCCGGCGGCTGGCCCCACCCTTTCGCGCATACGAGCAGGAGCTGGTCCGGCTGGATCTCGCGGATGACGGGAGTATGGCGCGCGGTGTGGTGCTGATCCACGCGGAATCGGCCGATGCGGATTTCGATGAGGACGGCCTGTTGTTCGCCGTTGAGTTTGTGCAGGCCGGCGGGCGTTGGCTGATGTCCGGTCGGGCGGCGACGCGAACAGCTCTCACGCCGCCACCGGTGAGGACCGACTGAGCCGAACCCAGCTGGAGGCTTCGCTGGCAGGGCTACGGCTCGATCGAGGCACACGGACGCTCGCGCCCCGTGGCTTGTGCCAGCCGGGGCTGCAGGCCAGGATCGACGCCGGGTGTGACTCTGCGGAGATTGTCTAGCGATTCCTCAGCCGACTCCACCAGATGACCAGGGCCGCGATACCCGCGACTGCGCCCGCCCCGCCGATCGGCAACAGGCAGCAGGTGGCAGATATGAGCCAGCCCTCCGTCTGCGTGACATCTTCGGCCGGTATGATGCCTATGAGCACGAAGGCGAGGATGCCAAGCACACACAATAGGACGGCAATAGTGCCCAGGACTGCGGCAGCGACCAGCCATGCTCTTTCAGGGTCAGACCGGCGGGCGGGGGGACTCGGCGGCACGTTAGCCTGAGGCTCGTCGGGGACATCGACAGGCGCCGTTGACGGGGCGCGAGGCGCGCTGCATTCACCACAGAAGAGATCATCCTCGTGGAGGATGGCGCCGCAGTTGCTGCATTGGATTGTCTCAGCCATGGGTTCCCTTTCTCTGTGTGTTGGGCCGCATCCTGCTAACAGGCGGCCTGTAATGATATGCCCGGTTTCGCGATCAGCAATCTGCGAACCTCGGTGTCCTGTGCGCCAAAGCGGTACTTGTACACCTCGTCGCCGCGCAGAAAGTCGAACGACCTCCTCCCCAACGAGATGCCATGCTCAATACAGCGTGCGGTGACGACAATGCCCGGGCTAAGCTGGCTGAACGCGGCGGGATCGTACCCCGAGTTGTATACAAGAATGCTGTCTCCGTAGTCAAAGTTCAGCAGGGTGGCTGCCCTTTGACCGTCCATCTGGACGAAAGCCAACTGCAGCCAGCCATGTGCCTGGAGAGCCTCAGCAGCGTCGAGAAAGAATGCTTGCATGACCGGATCCATGAACGCGTCCTTGTCGGGCGCGCTCTTTTGGTGGAGATCGATAAAGTGCTGCATCTCCACCCGCAGGTCACGATCCGGCTCGACAATGAAAAAGCGGGTGTCGGCCTCTCGGTCTGCCTTGCGCAACTTGCGGCGGACCTCATGACGCTGTTTCTTGTCGAGCGTGAGCAAATAGTCGTCCCATGTCTCTGGCAGGGTGATGATGGGGCAGACGTCCTCAACCTCGACGAGGGTTTGATACCCCCGCGCCTCGGCCATCTCTCGCAGCGTGAGGAGGGTCTGTGAGGCTTGGGGGACGTTGCAAAAGTCGGCCAGGTCCCATTCCAGCGCATCGCCCTCGAGGTAGTCGAGCAATGCCTGGTACACGGCTGGCTCCTGCCCCGCTTCGACGATCAGGTCCAGGTAGTCGGAGATATCACGGCAGCCGACGATGCGCAGGATGGTCTCTCCAGAGTCAGCGACCGTGCGGAACAGGGGCGCAATGCCGATCAGCCGCCCGTCATCGTCGGCTCGAAAGCCAAGGAGCAGCAGCGAACCTTCGCCCAGATGGTTCCACCAGGTCGTCTGCCACTCCCAGGTGAGGAACAGGTTGTTGTGATAGCTGCGCTCAACCAGGCCATTCCATTCGGGCCGGAGGGCCCAGAATCCGCCTGGTTCAAAGTGCGCTTCGATTCGCATTAGCACTCCAAGTCCAGAAGCCAGATGTCGCTTGAACCCCCGAGATGGGCAGACGGCGCAAGGGGCGTGCCGTCCACTAGGGCACTTGCTTCCACAGAATCTGGCCCTGCTGGGCCCCGGTCTCGGTGTTTGTGTCAGTGTCGAACCCGAATGGGTTGGAGGCCGGCTGGCCATCCTCGGTCAGCAACTGGACGAACCAGGTGCCTGCCTCGGCGGCGTAGGCGACCACGATCTCATAGTTGCCGTCTTGGTCGGTCAGTATGGGATCGTCAAAGGGCTTGCCCTCACCATCCCAGACAATGACGAGCACTCCCGGCACCGGGTTTCCATCGGCGTCAACCACCTGCCCGAAGAATCCGGTCCATTCGATAGCAGGCCTGACCCCTGCGCTCTCAGCTTCAAAGGCCGGTGTCTCGGTGTACTGCATCTCCAAGGGCGGGCGCGTGGGCGGAGGCGGTGTGTGCGTAGGTTCCGGTTCGGCCTCTGTTGTGGCGGTCGGTTCCTTTGTCCCTTTCAGCGCCGGGATGCCAAAGACGATGAGCAGCACCGCCGCGATGATGATCACGACCAGCAACACCGCGGCAACGATGATGTAGGTGCGGTTCGGACTGCGCGAAGGTTCGTTCTGTCCGGTGTCCAGTCCCTGGACCTCGTTCATGGGTCACCTCCTCCGAGCGCAAGAAGCCCTCGCGGGCCGTTCGCGGCTCATGATAATGACGGGATTCCGGGGACGCGTGGAGCAGAGCGTTGGCCCCGGTCCGGGCCCGAACCCCGTTCGGTCTCAGCCTTGCAGGTCCTTGGCAACTCATTCTAACACAAAGCAAGGCGCGGGGCAAGTGGGCATCGAAGCGGACATAGGGTCAACGCGCCTGGCCTGGACGAGGTGCAACGCACCTCTCTCGGCGGGCAGGGGATTGCATAAATGGGCGATTTCTCTCAATTTCAATCCCCAGGGCGACAGCGTGAGGTGCGTTGCACCTGGGATCCAATCCAAGTGCGTATGCCCTGGCGCTGGCACCGGCTGTGGCCAAGTACAACTCCCCCCGGGCCACAGCCCGGCGGCAAGGCAGAGGGCGCGTGCGCAAACCACGCACGTTGCCCACGTTGAGCAGGCGAAACTCCTGGTTTCTGGCGTTCGTCAAGGGAGAAGGCAACCGGATTCCTGGCTCCCTGCCGTCGCCCGGGATGACAGATGCCCGTGCCCTGCGGCGGGCTGAGGGAAACACTCGGGTCTCAGGCTCAGGCAGGTACAGCTAGCTCCTCCTCGATCCCGGCATCGGCCTGGGCGGTGGCGGGCTCAACGAGCGCAACCTCCTCGTCCGAGTCCACGGTGTCGCCGGGGTCAGGGACGGGTGTGTGTTGCAGCGCGGGGAGGCCCGTCTCGCGGCGGATGATGTTCTCGATCTGGAGGCAGAGCTCAGGCCTCTCGCGGAGCACCTGCTTGAGGTTCTCCCGACCCTGTGCCAGGCGCTCGCCCTGGTAGGAGTAGAAGGAGCCCCTTTTCTCGATGACGTCCATCTCGACGCCCAGGTCCAGCACGTCGCCCTCGCGGCTGATCCCCTGGTTGTACATGATGTCGAACTCGCACTCTCGAAACGGCGGGGCCACCTTGTTCTTCTTTACCCTGACCCGCGTGCGGTTGCCGGTCACCTCTCCACCGTCCTTGATGGCCTGGATGCGGCGGATGTCCATGCGGACCGACGAGTAGAACTTGAGGGCCATGCCCCCGGAGGTGGTCTCGGGACTGCCAAACATGACGCCGATCTTGTGGCGCAACTGGTTGGTGAACACCATGGCGGTGTTGCTGGTCTTGATGGCGCCGCTGAGCTTGCGCAGCGCCTGGCTCATGAGCCGCGCCTGGAGTCCGGGGTGGCTGTCGCCCATGTCGCCTTCGATCTCGGCGCGGGGGACGAGAGCGGCAACCGAGTCGACGACGATGACGTCGACGGCGCCGGAGCGGACGAGGGCTTCGGCGATCTCGAGGGCCTGCTCGCCGGTGTCGGGCTGGGAGATGTAGAGGTCCTCGATGTTGAC
>JBFFCR010000092.1:0-11075 GCA_041559855.1 Anaerolineae bacterium
CGGCCAACAACGACGCCCGTAGCTACGTCATCATTGGCGACCCTGCCGTGCGGATGCCGGTCGGAGAAGCGGCTACGATCGAGGCCTGACGCCCAGCCATCCAACCGATGCCTATCACCACGCCGCCCTCGGGAGGGACCCCATGACCTCCTCCAGATCACGGTCCAACGCAAAGTGAGGTTGTCGCCGAGGGAGAAAGGAAAAAGGGCCCCATCGAACTCGGGCCCCCGCCTAGCTTGCGCCAGGGTGTTGCCGGTGGGTGAATGACGAGGGTCATCCTTCCACTTGCCCCACGGGGCCAGGAAAAGCCCCGTCGCGGATTCTACTAGCTGGCTCTATTGCTCAGGCACCCTCTTGGGCAGTCTCCCGTCTGTACACACCACACCTTGTCATTCAGCGGCCGCACCAGCACGGTGGGCAGCTTCCTGCCAGTGTATAGTTCTGCATTCGTGCCGGATCGGCGAGGGCCTGGGTGGCGGTGAGGATCGTGAGGTTGGTTTCCAATCCTAATCACACTCGTCGATTTCGACGATGGCCTTTGTGACGTTCTGGCACCCAGTCAGCTGCCGCAGCGATCCCAGATCCTCAAGAGTACTCCAGCCGACAAGGTCACCGGCACCGGCCTCCCATACGCCTTGGCGCCGCAGTACCAGGAAGACGTTCCATTTCGCGGAACAGCTGCCCCGTGTGTACGTTACCATCTGGTCGACAAGAACACACCAGGCCTGATCATACCCTTGCCCCTTGAGATCCTCATCCACCTCAAGTGTTGGCGCTCTCTCCGCTGACGAGATGCTGTATTCGAAGTCGCCGCCCTCCCACTTGACGATGTAGTTGTCCAGAGCCTTTTTGGCTCCTTCGGGAAGGCCGGTCCCACCTGAACCGCATGACGCGATGAGCAGACAGATGGTCGTTGCTGCCAGAAGCATGAGTGGCTTTCTCACGTTAGTTTCCTTTCTTGTTTCACTGTTGCGTCCGATTACTGTGAAGAATGGGACACGACAATACGTCTTGTTAGCAACCTTTTGGGCTCCTGGTCAATCGTCACCGGTCTGGGATTCGCCAGATCGTCACTCAATCCAGGGCGTACATCGGGAGATACTCCTATACCTGCTCACACCACACTTTGTCATTCAGTAGTTGCACCAGCACGGTGGACAGCTTCCTGCCAATCTATAGTTCTGCATTCGTGCCGGATCGGTGAGGGCCGTCCTCGATCCTCAAGCCGCCCACGAGACCACCGATCATCCCATGGACCTTGCCGCACTCTGGGCAGTCGAATCTTGCCGTGTAAAGCCTCACCAAGTTAGCCCCGCTCAACAATCGCCTGCTGCATAGCGCCGACGATCCTCTCGATGTAGTCACGGTTCTCCGAAGTAATCGCTTTGGCCTCCCCAGAGGCGGAAGCGATTTTTATCACGTATATGGGTTCTGCACGAGCTACGATGACAGCACCGATACCGACTAGCGTCAAGCCGATTGCTCCACCCAAGATGGCCGCTGCCACACCTTCTGGCAGTTGGAGCATAGCCAAAGTAAAGATGGCGAGGCCGAATAGAATTCCCAAGGGAGACCACATTAGTCTCGGCGGTCTATGCCCCATGCTTACGGAAGTTATGTTTGCCATGGCATAGGTCGTCGTCCCAAACACTGCACGATGACTCGTCACCATAACGTCACTGTCTGCGTAGTAGGCGATCTCTTCTGAGGCGCTCCTTGCACCAGCTTCTACCTGTCTATCTTCTGTGACTACCCTGGCATTCTCAAGCAATGCTCCGCAACTGCCGCAGAACTTGTTGTCTATGGGATTCTCTGTGCTGCAATTAGCGCACACGGCTTGCATCTCGGCCTCCTTCTCTCAGTCCAGCCACCGCTTCACGCCTCGCACCTCACACCTCATCCGGCCTATGCACACCGGCCCGCAGCTCAGTCGATAGACAGGGTTTGCTGGATTGGTGCAGCCCTCACCATCGCGCCAGGCGCACCAAGCTCTTGCGCCGCATCACTCCAGGCTCGAGAAGGACCTGCTGCGCATCAATACCCATGTCACGACCAAGGGCACGAAAACCAGAGCATTCATCCATAGCGTTGCCGGCCACCATGATGGGAGCAGTCCACTGCAGCAACCCTTGATGAGGTACATGATGGTCAACCAGGACGGACCATCGCCGCCATCGACTTGAAGAAGAAAGCCAAGCAGGAAGAAGCTATGTGAGGCGAGAAGCAAGACAATTAGCGCAGGTTTGGCGTTTCGGGCCTTCGCACTCGCGGAACAATGCAAGACGAAGTGAATGACACCCATGACCAAATATGGAATCCCGAAAATAAGCAACCCCCACGCACCCGCCATCACCTTGAAGATCCAACCAAGGACAACCACCGCTGCTGCCAAAACTATCAGCTCCCACGCACGCTTCGGCTTGGATCCCGGCGGTTTGGCGCCCTGGTTTGCGTCGTCCTTCCCTGGCCCGGCGCCCATCTGTGCCTCCTATTCTATTCGTCGTCGGTCACTCCCCGTTTTTCAAGCTGCACCAACGTCCTGTGGCGGTCGAGACCCCGGCCTTCATAGCTATGGTTCTCACCTCGCACCGCACCCGGCCTATGCACACCGGTCCGCTCACGCGCCACCGCAGGTGCCCCGGCTCTCGTGTGCAACAACGCAGCTTCAAAGAATACAGGTCGACGAAACGATTATACCTGACAAGCACAGAAATGACAATAACCCTTTCGGGTGGATTCGGTGCCATGAGTGGTGCCCGGCCCCCCGCGAGAAGCCCCCACGGCTATGGCATTCTCCCTTGACTGCCAAGTAGAGGCACACTAGCACCTCGCGCTCACCGCGGATTACAATCCGCGGCAGGCCAAGAACGCGAGTGTTCTGCCAGTTCGCGCGAGTTTCTGGCCTCCGCTGGACTGTTGTCCGGCGGGAGCTTGTGCGGAGTTGCGACTTTGCAGCAGTCGTAGAGAAGCCGCGCCGCACGCTGGACATCTCCCCTGAATTGCGCTATACTGGATTCGGCGGCCCGGACCCTGTGGGCAGCCCGACATTCATGGAACGCAGGAGGTTACCATGATCGATAAAGACTTTCCGGGCAAGGGGCAGGTTGCCTTGCTGCGGACTCGACCGGAAACCGTACTGGACGATTATCAGAAGCTGCTCAAGCTGGCCAACTATGAGGCCGCCCTGCCCAAAGACAAAGAGACCCTGCTCAAGATCAACATCTCCTGGGCGCAGTGGTATCCCGCCTGCTCGACCGCGCCCTGGCAGCTGGAAGGCGTGATCCGCACATTGCGAGAGGATGGCTACGAGGACCTGACCGCCGCCCACAACCGGACCGTGGTGGTGGATGCCTACGAGGGAGAGTTCAACAACAAGCACAAACTGGTGGTGGACCGGTACGGGCTGCGCAACGTGCATCTGTACGAGCCGCAGATCGAGTGGGTCGTCTACGAGCCCAAGACCCCCATGCTCGTGTTGGACAAGGTCTATCCCGACGGCATCAAGATCCCGGCCTACTTTTTTGACAAGAACATCATCCAGTTGCCGACGGTCAAGACGCACGTCTTTACCACCATCACCGGGGCGATGAAGAACGCCTTTGGCGGGCTCCTCTCCGAACGCCGCCACTGGACCCATGCCGTCATCCATGAAACTGTCGTCGACCTCCTTGCCATACAGCAGGAGATCCACAGCGGTCTCTTTGCGGTGATGGATGGCACCTTTGTCGGGGACGGTCCCGGCCCGCGGGCCATGTGGGTCCAGGAAAAGGACCTGATCCTTGCCTCCGCCGACCAGGTGGCGATCGACGCGGTCTCGGCCTACCTGCAGGGCTTTGAGCCGATGGAGCTCAAGTTCATCCGCTTGGGGCACGAGCAGGGGCTGGGGATCGGCGACATCAAAGAGATAGACATCGTGGGCGACGTGGATCCCGACGAGGTACGCTGGCACGCGCGCACGGGTGAGACGTTCGCCAGCCAGGGCCAGAAGATGATCTACCACGGCCCGCTCAAGCCTTTCGAGCGATTCCTGCTGCAAACGCCCCTGGTGCCCTGGTCGTATGCCGCTTCGCGAGCCTACTATGACGGGTTGTGGTACCCGCTGATCGGCAAGAAAAGGGTCGACGAGGCCCTGCAGACCAAGTGGGGACGCCTTTTCGCCGAGTACGGCGACATGCCTGCCGTCACCAAGGCCATTTACGAGCCCAAGACGGCTGCCGTAGCCGGGCTGTTGGGGGTAGCCGCATCTGCCCTGGCCCTGGGGTGGCTGGTTAGCAAGAGGAAACGCTAGCGCGCCCCAGCCATGCGCATCGATCTGCACTGCCACACCTGCTATTCGCGCGATAGCCTGACCACGCTTGATGCGCTGTTGCACTGGATGGACCGGCGCGGGATCGACATGGTGGCGATCACCGATCACAACACCGTTGCCGGGGCGTTGGCCTTCCACGACCAGGCGCCCGAGCGAATTGTGGTTGGCGAAGAGATCAAGACAACGCGCGGGGAGCTGCTGGGCCTGTTTCTGCAGGAGGAGGTACCACCCGGCCTCTCTCCCGAAGAGACGATTGCCCGCATCCGCG
Source organism: Anaerolineae bacterium (assembly GCA_041559855.1). Classification (GTDB taxonomy): domain Bacteria; phylum Chloroflexota; class Anaerolineae; order JAAYZQ01; family JAAYZQ01; genus JBFFCR01. Next base: position 4,578 of record JBFFCR010000092.1, read on the forward strand.
CCCAGGGTGGCCTGGTTGGGGCCTCTCATCCTCTCGACCGTCATCGCAGCGAGGCGGTGGGGATAGAGACCCTGGAATCGATTCGCCATGAGATGGACTTCTTGGAGGTCCTTAACGCCAGAGTCACCGTGGCGCGCGACAATCAGTTGGCGGAGGAGATGGCAGCACGTTGGAACTTGCCCGGCTCGGCAGGCAGTGACGCCCACGCGCCATTTGAAGTGGGACAAGCTTATGTCGATATACCTGCGTTCGATGGCCCGCAAGAGTTCCTGGACAACCTTGCCCGAGGACAAGTTGTCGGGCAATTGAGCAGTCCATTTGTTCACGTTTGCTCCACCTACGCCAAGTGGCGCAAGCGATTGAAAGTGCGGTAGACAATGGGCCAAGTCTTTCGGCAATTGTGGAACAACCTTAGCTCTGTTATCCTATCGCTCTTGCTCGCGGTAGCCGTCTGGGTTGCCGCCACTCTACAGAACGACCCCTTTGGCGAGCAGACCTTTCCCGCCATCCGCGTCACACCGCAAAACCAGCCGGCAGATACCGTCTCCTTCGAGGGGGTTCCGGCATCGGTCACCATCGATGTGCGCGCGCAGCAGAGCGTGCTGGACGTTCTCAGCACATCCGATTTCACCGCAGAGATGGACCTATCCCTGGTTGAGCCCGGGGTTCGCGCCTCCGTCCCCATCTCGGTCACGTGCAGCAATGAGGCCGTTCGCATTGAGCGTTACGAGCCCCAAGCACAAACTGTCCTGCTGGAGGCACACGGTTCCATCTCTGTGCCCGTAGAGATTGCGGTAGAGGGCGAGGTCGCCACAGGATACTATGCCTCTACACGGACGTCGGTGGCACCTTCGGTGGTGACGGTAAGCGGGCCAGAACCCTACCTCGATGAGATCGTGTCGATGAGCGGCTCTGTGAGCGTAGCGAAGGCCAATGTGGACGTCGTGGAGGAGGTTTCAGTCACTCCGCTGAATGCCGACGGCGAACCGGTCACCGGCGTGGAGTGGGAGCCCGGGCAGGTTGAGGTGCGGGTCTCGATACTCAGGCGCGTGGGCTACAAGCCCGAAGTACTCGTCGTGCCAGATGTGCGCGGCGATCCCGCACCGGGCTATCGGCGGGGCAGCGTGACAGTTGCTCCATCCACGATCACGCTGTCCGGTCCGCCCACGGTCCTCAATGAACTCCCTGGGTTTGTGAGGACAGAGCCCGTCACCATCACCAACATGACACAATCACTGGCCGAGCGCGTCCCCCTGTCAATGCCCACCAATGTCTTTCCCGTGGGTGTCAACTATGTTACGGTCACGGTCTCAATACTCCCGGTTGTGAGCAGCCGGGCCATGACCAGCACCGTCGAGGTCCAGGGATTGCGCCAGGAATGGATTGCCACGGTTTCGCCCAGCGTCGTCGACGTGATCCTCGTGGGACCGGATAGTATGGTGTCCGAACTCACTCCCGAGGACATTCAGGTCTTTGTGAATCTGTTTGGCCTCGGGCTGGGCACACATCGTGTCGAGCCGGTCGTCCTCTATCCCGAAGGGATCGAGCTTGAGACAGTCCTTCCCGACACCATTGAGGTGCTCATCCAGGTGAGAGCAAGTCCTACCCCCACACCCACGCCCACAGCCCAGGATGGACAACCGATCCCCACGGGATTCTACGGCTACCTGTGGTTTCCCTTTCTACTCTAGGGGAATAGCTCCTCAGCCCGCAATCGCTTCAGGTCCGCCTCCACCATCATGACGACCAGATCCTCAAAGGAGACGGTAGGTTCCCAACTCAGTGTTCGCCGTGCTTTGGAGGGATCGCCAACCAGCAGGTCAACCTCCGCTGGCCGGATGAACTGCGGATCCACTCTTACAAACTCCTCGTAGGTCAGGCCCAAGTGCCCGAACGCCACCTCGCACAACTCGCGAACGCTATGGGTCTGCCCAGTGCTGATTACATAATCGTCGGGCCGGTCCTGCTGAAGCATGAGCCACATGGCCTGCACATAATCGCCGGCAAAGCCCCAGTCGCGCTTGGCATCCAGATTCCCCAGCCGGAGGTCCCGTGCCATTCCCAGCTTGACCAAGGCTGCCCCGTGGGCTACTTTGCGCGGAAGGAATTCCAGCCCCCGCCGTGGGCTCTCGTGATTGAACAGAATACCCGAGCAAGCGAACAGATCATAGCTCTCGCGATAGTTCACTGTAATCCAGTGACCGTACACCTTTGCCACACCATAGGGAGAGCGGGGATAGAAGGGCGTGGTCTCTGTCTGCGGAACCTCGCGCACCTTGCCAAACATCTCGCTGGTGGAGGCCTGGTAGAAGCGCGTCTCCGGAGCTACCTGCCGTATCGCTTCCAGCATGCGCGTGACGCCCAGGCCGGTTACCCCACCGGTAAAGACCGGTTGGTTCCACGAAGCCGGCACAAAGCTCTGCGCCGCCAGGTTATAGACCTCGGACGGGCGATGTTCCTGCAACGCGGCAATCAGAGACGATTGGTCCAGCAGATCTCCCGACACCAACTTCAGGCGCTTCTGAATGTGCCGGATGCGCTGAAAGTTCACCGTGCTGGTGCGACGTACCAGCCCAACAACCTGGTATCCCTGGTCCAACAGGAACTCGGCCAGGTACGAACCATCTTGACCTGTAATACCTGTGATCAAAGCTGTAGGCATGTTACCTCCGATCCTCGCTTCCGATTTTCAACCGCTGATCTTGGCTAGACTGCGTCTTTATCCTGCAGCAGGGCTTCCAGCCGATCCCGAATCTCCGGCTCCCAGAAAACAAGGAGATTGCGCCGGACGAACTGCCTCAGCAGCTCAGTACCCAGCTCTGTGAGAGCGTAGTAGCGACGTCGAGGGCCCACATCAGAGGGCCGCCAGGTGCTTTTCACCAAACCTGTTGCCTCGAAGCGGCGCAGAGCGCGGTACAGGCTCTTTTCGTCGGCGCTGATGCTGCCCCGGCTGATGCTGTCCAGCTGCTGACCCATCTCAAAGACATAACTCGGGCGCTTGTGCAGCAGCAGGAGGAGCCAGAATGTGAGCAGTCCCTTCTTGTACACACTCTCCCACTGTTCCAGCAGGGCAAGCAAAACCTCTTCATCCATTGTTCCTCTCCATTTGCCCTCGCACACACTATCCTTCCTGTTGAGGTATCCAACCTGAAGTAGTATACCACATAGAGAGGAACTTGTCAAGCCCCCTCGATCATCGGACGCGTACTTGTCAAGAGAGCCCGTTGCCCTGTCCCGTTTTTCTCCCTGCTGGTGCTGTGCTATACTATGCCGGTTGCACGCCCGTCAGCATTCCGGACGTGAGACGGTATCCTGTCGGGCCATCGCGACAATTCACTCGAGTTGGCCTTCAGTGTGATGGCATGAAAGATAGAAAACAGCTGTTTCGCTCGCTGGCTATCGCCAACCTCTTCCTGTTCTTTGGGTTCAACGTCTGGCGCGCCATGTTCAACAACTTTGCCGTCGAAGAGATTGGCGTCACTGCCACTCAGATCGGCCTGATCCAATCGCTGCGCGAACTGCCGGGATTACTCGGCTTTCTCCTGGGATTTCTCGCCCTCTGGCTTTCCGAGATGCGCATCATGGGCGTCAGTGTGTTGCTGATGGGCCTGGGCCTGGTGGCCACCGGCTGGGCCAGCGGCCCGAGCAGCCTCATCCTGGGCACGATGGTCATGAGCATCGGCTTTCACTGGTTCGACCCCAGCAGCAGCAGTGTGTTGCTCATGGGTGTGGAACGGGAGGAAGCGCCCAAGATGCTGGGACGCTTGCGTGGTGTCGCGGCCTTTTCCGCCGTCGTTGGGACCCTGGTCATATGGCTCTTTGTCGAGGGGATGGAGTTCGGGCCTATCTCCATAGAACCCTGGGGCTACCGCACCACGCTCTTGGTCACGGGCGGGATCGTGATAGCCGGGAGTTTCCTGTCCCTGCGCAACGGACAGCGCCAGGGCGCACAACAAGAGAAACGCAAGGTCATCTTTCGCCGCGACTACTGGCTCTACTATCTGCTGACTTTCATGATGGGCAGCCGGCGCCACATCTTTACGACCTTTGCCATTTTCTTGTTGGTGCAGGTCTATGGCATCAGTGTGCGCGAGACGGCGCTGCTGTTCCTGACGAACAGCCTGATCAGCACCTTCATCTTGCCTCAAATGGGCAGGCTGGTGGCCCGTTTCGGCGAGCGCAAGGTACTCACGTTCAACTTCCTCGGCCTCATTGGCGTGTTCCTGGGCTATGCCTGGGTTCCCAACCTGACCGTGCTCTATGGCCTCTTTATTCTGGACAACATCTTCTTTGGCTTCAATCTGGCGTTGCAGTCCTACTTTCAGAAAATCGCCCACTCGCGGGAAGAGATTACCAGCAATGTCAGCATGGCGCAGACCATAAACCATGTTTCGGCCTTGGTGGTGCCAGTGCTGGGCGGTATCCTGTGGGAACAGATCGCTCCCTCCGCGACGTTTCTGGCAGGGGTGGGCATCGCCATCATCTCTGCGGCGTTGGTGCAGTTCATACGCATTGCTCCTGCCCCAACACCGGTGCCGATCCCGGTAGACTGACCCTCGAGAGAATCACGCAGTCTTCGGGCAGGAACACCACCTGCCTGGTTAGCCCTGGATGTCGAATCGAGCGCGTCGCCCCTACAGCAAGCTATCGCGCGGGTATACGCGACTGCAATTCCCAGGAGAAGGCGCGTCTAGTTGAGCAACGGTCTCTTGGCGGGGATGCCCGGTCTGCGGGGATAGGTCTCTGGGGTGGGGCCAACCTTCTCGATGACTACCAACGAGCGGTCCTCGGGCAGACCGGGCAGCTCTACATGCACGACGCGGCGCAGTTCGCCCCCCAGGAGCCTGATGGCCGGTTCGGCAGACCACGCTTCGGCCGCGCCAGCTTCTCCCTTCTGGGCGATCACCCAGCCTCCGACCTTGCAGAAGGGAAGCGTATATTCGGCCACTACCGGCATCTCTGCCACAGCGCGGGCCAGGGCCAGATCATACTGCTCACGGTGCCCTGGATCATGGCCCAGATCCTCGGCGCGGGCCTTGATGGCTGACACAGCCTGCAAGCCCAACCGCTGGACCAGGCTTTCCAGAAATGCTACCTTCTTGCCAGTGGCCTCGAGGAGGGTGAGACGGGCGCCGGTGCAGACCAGCTTAAGCGGGATACCCGGAAATCCGGCGCCGCTGCCAACGTCGATCATGCGCGCGTCTCGCCGCCCTAGCGCCTGGCGCGCCTCTTGCGCCAGCAAGCACGAGAGGGAATCAAGAAAGTGGCGGATCTGCACCTGCTCATAGTCGGTGATTGCCGTCAGGTTGAACTGCTGGTTCCAGGCGACCAGTTCCTCGTAATAAAGAGAAAAGGATGCCTTCTGATCTCGAGTCAGGTTCACCCCCAGTGCGCTGGCCCCATCCTGTAGTCGCTGCATGGCTGCATTATACCATGCTCTCCGGGCCCCCACAAAAATGCCCTCCCGGAGATTTCCCCCAGGAGGGCTGAACAGCCTGACTGAATGGCCTAGCGTGTGATGTGCATGGGCATGATCACGCACAGAAAGCCGTCGCCATCCACCGGGCGGATCACGCCAGGACTGCTGGCAGTGCTCGTCTCCAGGGCAATCTCGGCAGTGCCGACTACCGAGAGCGCGTCGATCATGTACTTGGCGTTAAAGGCAACCTCGATCTCTTCTCCCTCGATGCTGGCATCGATCTCGCTGACATTGTCGCCAAACTCTGCCGAGGTGCCGGTGACGACCACCTGTCCCGGGGTCAGCTCGCTGCCGGGGACAATGTTGAAGCGGATGATATTGGCCGCATCGCGGGCAAAGAGAAAGGCCACCTTCACGGCCTTGAGCAGGTCACCTGTGGCGACGATGGTCCGCGTGCTGTGGGACTTGGGCACGATCTGGTTATAGTCGGGGAAATTGCCGTCGATCAGTTGCGAGACTACGTCGACGCTGTCCAGATGAAACAGGATCTGGTTGCGCTGCGGCGTGATGATCAACTCGATGGGATCTTCCTGGTTGGTGCTGATGCGGCTCAGCTCGGACAACGCGCGGGCGGGGACGATGACGCTTGTGGTCGTGTCCAGATCCACACCGACGTCGGCGCTAGCCACTGACAGGCGAAAGCCATCGGCAGCGGCCATCGTAAGCCCGCCCTGGTGGAACTGAGCCAGCACGCCGGTCAGGATGGGACGGCTCTCGTCGGTGGCGGCGGCAAAGACTACCTGGTCGATCATGCGCCGGAAGGCCGGTGCCTCCAAGTGCAGGTTGTTCTGCCCGCCGATTGTCTCTGCGGTCGGTACATCCGGGAACTCGCTGGCATCGATCCCCTTGATATTGGCCTCATAGCGAGCGCATTTCAGATTTAGGGTCTGGGTGCGCTCGGTGAGCTCCAAGTCGATCTGGCCTGGGGGCAGCGAGTTGACAAATTCGGTAAGCAACCGGGCCGGGACCGTGATCCTGCCTTCCTCCTCGACGCGGGCGCCAATCCAACAGTTGACGCC
>JBFFCR010000093.1:0-11075 GCA_041559855.1 Anaerolineae bacterium
CTGGTTTCAGACCCACCGACTCTACCCTCGTACGACGGTAATCGCCGCGACGTACCTCACCCGCCCTAGTCTCGCAGGGACACCAGCTTGACCGCGTCTGCACCGGTGCTGCCAGGCCCCTGGACCTTGGCCTGCAGCGCCTTCGCGACAGAGGCCGGCACCATCCCATCCAGACAGCCGCCAAGCATCGCGATCTCTTTGACGGTGCTCGCGCTGATGAAGGCATATTCCTGACTTGTCATCAGACACACGAACTCGACATCGGGCGCCAGTTTCTTGTTCGTGAGCGCCATCTGAAACTCCAACTCGAAATCAGAGATCACGCGCAAACCCCGGACAACGGCCTGGGCGTGTATCTCCTGGCAAAAGTCCACCGTGAGCCCATTGTAGGTCGCCACACTCAGGTTAGGCACGTGGGACAGGGCCTCCTCCAGCATGGCCCTCCGTTCCTCGGTGTTGAACAGCAGGGTCTTGAGGGGCCGTGCATAGATCGCCACCGTGAGATGCTCAAAGAGCCCGGCGGCGCGCGTCGCGATGTCGATGTGACCGTTGTGCACTGGATCGAATGTGCCCGGATAGATAGCCCTTGGCATGCTCTGCCTCCCAGTCGCCCTAGCTTAGGTCGCCCGCTTTCTGCCAGAAGCGCGACACCTGCTCGCGCAACAGCACGTGTGCGGGCTTGCTCAGCGACGGATCCTCGCGGAAGAGAGCCTGCGCCTCGGCGCGGGCCTGCTCGAGAATCGCGATATTGCTCAAGCTGGCCAGGCGCAGCGCGGGCAGTCCGCTCTGGCGCACACCGAAAAAGTCCCCGGGGCCGCGCAGCTCCAGATCCTTCTCCGCGAGTACGAATCCGTCCTGCGTGTCCTCGATCGCCCTCAGACGTTCCCATGTCGTCCTGGTCTGTGGATCCTCCGGCGACACGGCATCAGAGAGGAGCAGGCAGTATGATTTGTGCTCCCCTCGGCCAACGCGTCCGCGGAACTGGTGCAGTTGCGCCAGCCCAAAGCGGTCCGCCCCTTCGATCAGCATGACGGTAGCATTAGGAACGTCGATGCCAACCTCTATGACCGATGTGGAGACCAGGATGTCAATCTCTCCCTCGCGCAGGCTGGCCATGACCCCATCCTTCTCCTTGCTCTTGAGCCTGCCATGCATGAGCCCCAGCTTCAGGTCTGGGAAGATGTCCCGCTGCAATCGCTCGTACTCCTCAGTCGCCGCACGCGCCTCTACCTTCTCCGACTCTTCGACCAGCGGATAGAGGATGAACGCCTGGCGCCCGGCCTCGATCTGGCTACGCAGGAAGGCATACGCACGCTCGCGCTCCCTGGGCAGCAGCCAGCGCGTCTCAATCTCGTCGCGTCCCGGCGGCAGCTCGTCGATCACCGACAGGTCCAGATCGCCATAGACGGTAAGCGCCAGGCTGCGCGGGATAGGCGTGGCGCTCATGACCAGCAAGTGAGGCGAATCGCCCTTGCCCCGGAGGGTGCCGCGTTGCTCGACGCCGAAGCGATGCTGCTCGTCGACCACCACCAGCGCCAGGTCGCGGAAAGTGACATGCTTTTGGATCAGGGCGTGCGTGCCGACCACGATGTCAGCCTCGCCCGAAGCCAGGGATGTGTAGACCTCTTTGCGTTCCACGCGGCGCAGCCCACCCGTGAGCAGCACCACGGAAATCGGCCGATCGAGTCCCAGCGCAGCGGGGTCGGCTAGGGCAGCAGAGATGGTCTGATAGTGCTGCTCGGCCAGTATCTCAGTGGGCGCCATCAGCGCCGCCTGCCTGCCTGCAGCTACCGCCATCAGCATGCCCGCCGTGGCGACCACCGTCTTGCCCGAGCCGACATCGCCTTGCAGCAAGCGGCTCATGGGCCGCGGCTCTGCCATGTCGCTGAGGATCTGATCAATGCTGCGCCGCTGGGCAGCGGTCAGCTCGAACGGCAGCGAGCCCACGAAAGCATCGCGCAAAGCCGGATCCGTTTTCACCGGCTCTGCGGCCTGGCTCCGCCACTCCTGGCGCTGGCGCAGCATCCCCAATTGGATGAAAAAGAACTCATCGAAGGATAGGCGGCGACGAGCCTCCTGTGCCGCCTCCTCGCTGTCGGGAAAATGGATCTGGCGGATGGCTTCGGACAGGAGCGGGAGCTTGGCCCGCTGCCGGAGTGCCTCGGGCAAATGGTCCTTGAGGCGTGGCGTCCAGTGATCCACGACACGCTTCAGCAGCCGGCGGAGCCAACGCGAAGTGACGCCCCGCGTCAGCGGATAGATCGGCACCAGACGCGCGGTGTGAATCAGCTCCCGCTCCAGGGGCTCCCAGACCGGCGACTGAAAGAGCAGCCGGCCCAGGTACTCGTCCACCCTGCCGCTCAACACGATCCGCCGCCCGGCCCGAAGCTGGCGGACCAGGTACGGCTGATTGAACCAGACTGCCTCAATGGTGCCAGAGGCGTCGGCGACGACAGAGGTGATGATCTCCCTTCCACCGCGTGTCTTGCGGCTTCTGGTCTCCCAAATGGTCCCAATGACGGTGGTCTCGTCGCCGTATTCCAGTTGGTCGATCGGCTTCAGGGAGCTATAGTCATCGTAGCGATGGGGGAAATGATAGAGCAAGTCACCCACGGTCTCGATCCCCAGGCGCCGCAGACGGGCCGTGTAGGCCGTGCTGACACCGGGCAGCGTGGTGACCAGCGCGTCCAGTCCAGTGCGCGGCCGCTCGGCGGGGGCAGCGACAGCAGGCTCTGCACTGGGGACAGGGGTTGCCGGTGGTTCCGGCACGGGCGCGGGCTTGGTCTGGGGCACGGCCCCCGGCTTTTGCAGCGGCGGCGGGCGTGGTGCCGTCTCCTGACGCGACTGAGGCTCCTGAGACTCCTGAGGCTCCACAGGCTCTGGAGGCTTCTGAGCCCCCTGCGTCAACTTGGCGAGGAGTTGGTCGACGGTTTGACTCCGGCCAGCCGGGTCGGCTTCAGCATAGCCCAACAAGAGATCGGTCATCTCGTGAATCTGTATGATCTTTGACGGATCCTGGGTTTCGCGCAGGGCTTCGTTGCGCCAGAACTCGGCGAACCCGTCGAATCCGCCAATCACGGCCCGGTTGTGAAATCCCTGGCTCTTTTCCAGACGCAGGAACTTTTCCAGCTTTTCGAAAGCGGTGGGCATTGCCCCTCCAAAGTTAGGTCGATTCGATCACGCCGCGCGCACGCAGGCGACGCCGACAGCGCCGGGTCCAGCGTGGCTGGCGATGGTTACCCCGGCCTGCTCGATAAGGCGCTCCCAGCCGGGATTCAGCCGCTCCAATCTGGCGGCCACATCGGCTGCCAGATCGGGCGCGTTGGCATGCAACACGATGGCTCGCTCCAGCGGACCCAGATCCTGCACCAGCGCGAGAAGCCGCTCGACAGCGCGCCTCATAGTACGGGCGCGTTCCGCGAGGTTGATCTCGCCGGTACGGATCTCCAGGATCGGCTTGATCCGCAGCAGCGTGCCGATCAGTGCCTGGATCCAGTCCACGCGACCGCCCCGGTGCAGGTACTCGAGGGTGCCAAGGGCTGCAAGGACCCTGGTTCGCGGCTTCATGTCCTGAACAAGGGCCACGATCTCCTCGTAGCTTGCACCACCCTGGGCGGCCTCGGCAGCGGCGATCACCATCCAGCCATAGCCCATCGTGATCTGTTCCGAATCTATCACCGCGATCCGCGCCTCGGGGACATCCCGGGCCGCCACGGTCACAGCGTTGATAATCCCGCTATACCTTGATGCCAGGTGGATGGAGATGATCTCGTGAGCATCAGCGGCCAACCGGCGATAGACCTCCGCGTAGACACCCGGCGGTGGCGCTGCCGTTTGCGGGATCTGGCGCGCCGCAATCAGCTTTTCGTAGAACTGCTCCCTGGAGAGTTCTACGCCGTCGCGAAAGCTCTCCGTGCCAAAGATCACATAGCTGGGCACAACGGCGATCCCCAGCCTGGCGACTAGCTCTTCGGGAATGTCCGAAGTACTATCGGTGACGATCTTGATCATCCGACCTCTCCCACTACGGCCCATCCGCTGCTACGATCGCACACACACCCACGGCCCCAAGTCCAAGGTGCGTGGTCAAGGCAGCGCCGACCGGTTCCACCGTTATATCGCGTTCTGGCGCCCAGTCCAGGATGCTGGCAGCGAACTCGTGGGCCAGTGCCTCGGCCCCTGTGTGCAGGACCGACATCTGAGCGAGCGGTCCCCACCCCCGCACCATCGCCGCCAATCGTTTCAGCGCACGTGCACGCGTGCGCACTCTCTCCACGACCTCGACCTGGCCGGCCTGGATGGTGATCAGCGGCTTCACCTGAAGCGCCGTCCCCAGGGCGGCGGTCACCTGGCTGATGCGCCCTCCCTTGTACAGGTTCTCCAGGGTATCTATCATCGCTGCAGCTCGGAGCCGCGGCAGCATCCCATGCACGGCGCGGCTGACCTCGTTCCGCGGCAACCCAGCCCGGGCCAGCCTGGCGGCCTCGATAACGGCCAAGCCCAAACCCATTGATATCTGGCCCGAATCGATCACCTCAATCCGCGACGGATCGGTCTGCGTCTGCGCCGCTGCCCAAGCGCCATTGACCGTGCCGCTAAGATTGCCCGCGACGTGGATAGAGATGACCGCCTCACAGCCTTGCACGTCCAGCAGATGCTGGTAGGCCTCTACGAACCGGCTTATAGGCGGTTGTGAGGTTTTGGGCAGGTCCGCGCTCCGGGCAAGCCGCTCATAGAACTCCTGGGGCAGCAAGTCCACCCCATCCTGATAGACGTCGTCCCCCCAAAACAGCTGGCACGGGACTACCGTGATCTCCAGCTCCGCTGCCAGCGCAGCCGGCACATCGGCAGTGCTGTCGGTGGCGATCCGCAGCGCCGGCGTGCAACCCCCTTCCGTTGTCTGCGGCGGCCCCACTAGAGGCCCTCATAGACCATGACTCCCAGCGCCTCGGGTCCCAGATGGCAGGCCAGGACGGGATCGTACTCGATGCTCGGGACGCTGAGACCGGGCAGTGCCAGGCGCAGGTTCTCGCGCAGTTCCTTGATCAGTGGACTAGTATCGCTCTCCAGGGGACTGCGGAGGATCCTAACCTGCTGGATGGTGGCAAATTCGGCCACAAAGTCGGAAAGCTTCTCAACTATCATCTCGCGCGTGCGGACCTTTTCCACAGGCACGATCTCGCCATCCTCCACCAGCAATATCGGCTTGATCTTGAGCATGGTGCCCATGAGCGCCTGGGCCGGTCCGATCCGCCCCCCCCGCTCCAGGTAGTCCAGCCTCTCCACAGCAAACACAAAGTAGATGCGCGGGAGCATGCCGCGCACCAGCCGCACGATGGCATCCAGGGATCGCCCCTCAGCAGCCGCCTGTGCAGCCGCCTCCACCAGAAGCCCGAGTCCCCAGGAGATCGACATCGAGTCCATTATCTCGATGCGGCACCTCCCCAGGAACCCACGAGCAAGCCGCCGGACCTGGTCGTACGCATGGCTCAACTTGCTCGAGCTGGGGATGGCCAGAACCTGCTCAGTCTCACGGCAGAGCTGGCTGAGGGTCTGCTGCAGAAAGCTCGGCGGGATCGAAACCTCTGCCTCCTCCGCCGGCCGATCCGCGACATACTCAAAGAACTTGTCCCAGCTCTTCCGCGCGTCGATGAGAAAGGTCCTCCCGTCAAGTTTGATCTCGAGTGGCAAGACCGTGATCTCGTGCCGAGCGCTCTGCTCCGGTTCCAAAAACGCCGTGACATCCGTTAGTATGCTTGTTTTTGCCATGCTGCTGCTCACTCGGCAGACAGGATGTAGTAGTAGTGAGGTTGCCCTCCGTCTACTACCTCCACCTCTTGCTCGGGATAACGGTTCTCGATCTCGTCAGCCAGTTGCTGCGCCTCGTCTGGTGCGATAGACTCGCCATAGTAGACAGAGATGATCTCCAGATCCTCAACCTGCAGCAATTCCAGGGCCTCTATCGCCACCTCACCCGGATGGCCCCCTTTGGCCCGGAGCTTGCCGTTGACGAGGCCGATGACCTCGCCTTCCTCTACCTCTATGCCGTCGATGCAGACCGAGCGCACGGCTCGGGTGATCTCGACAGTCTCTATCGCCTCGGCGGCTTCCATCATGGTTCGGACATTGGTGGCGAGATCCGCCTGGTAGTTCAGCGCCAGGAGGGCCGATATCCCCTGCGGCACTGTGATGGTAGGGACAACCTCAACGCTCTTTTCCGAGAGAGAACTGGCCTGCTGCGCGGCCATCACAATGTTCTTGTTGTTGGGCAGGATGATGACTTTATCGACGGGTGTGCTCTCGACCGCCTTTAGCAGCTGCTCCGTGCTCGGATTCATCGTCTGGCCACCCGGGACCACCACACTGGCGCCCAGGCTCTCAAAGACGGTTGACAGCCCGGGGCCAGGAACGACTACCACCGTGCCTATGCCGGCCAGCTCCTCGGCCCGCGCCACCGGCTTCTGGGCCTTGCTCAGAACAAACTCCTGGTATTGCTCCTGCATGTTCTCCACGATCACACGGCTGATCGAGCCCAGACTGGTCCCATAGTTAATCGGCGTGCCGGGATCTGGACAGTGCACATGCACCTTGACGGCCCGTGTATCGCCCACCACCAGGGCACAATCCCCCATAGAGTCGATGGTCGCACGGATCTCTTCTACGTTCAACCCCTCCCCGTGGATGATGTACTGAATGTCGTAGCCGTACCCTTCCTCAGCTTCCAGGTGCAGGGTGTGAATATCCATTCCCTCGGTCAGGCTCACATCGACCGTCAGGCGTTCTCCCCGCGCGAAACGGAGCATGCCCTCCAGGATCACATACAGACCCTGCCCGCCAGCATCCACGACACCCGCCTCGGCCAGGACATGGAGCAGGGTCGGCGTCCGGGCGACAGATTCATTTGCCTCGCGGGCAACCCTCTCCAGCACGTAGGTCAGGTCATCACTGGCTGCGGCGGCAGTCACGGCCACGTCCGATGCTTCGCGGGCCACGGTGAGCATTGTGCCTTCCACCGGCTTGATCACGCCCTTGTAGGCCATGACCGCCGCCTCGCGCAGGGCAGCAGCAAACTGGACTGTGTCAAAGGCCTCGATGCCTTGCAGAGAGTGAGCGAACCCTCGAAAGATCTGGGATAGGATCACGCCCGAGTTGCCCCTGGCCCCCATCAGCGCGCCGTGGGCCACCTTTTGGGCGATGACATCGACCTCTTCCTCCGGCGATTCCTGGATCTCCTGATACGCCGACTGCATCGTCAGAAGCATGTTGGTGCCAGTGTCACCATCCGGTACGGGGTAGACATTCAGGCTATTGATGGCAGCCTGGTGGCGCTCCAGCCACGCAAGCCCAGCACCGATCAGCCGCTTCAGCCCCCGGCCATCGCAGTGCCGGAACGGGCCCGTTGGCCTCCTCTCCCCGGAGACTGTATCCTGCTCGTCTCTATTCAATGGATTGTTGGTCAATGCTCCCGCCTCCTGCCTCTCTCTGGTTGTTTCTCCACCCCGGCGGAGATCAGCATCAATCGGTGCCGACGTGCAGATCCTGCACGTGGACGTTCACGGCATGTACCGGCGCGCTGAGGGCCCTTTCCACCGTGTATTTCACGACACTCTGGATGTTCCTGGCAATGGTGGCAATCGGAGTTCCATACTCGATCACAACATAGAGATCGATCACGATACGGTCCATGTCGATGCTGATCTCGACGCCGCGCCTGTGGCTGGCAGGCTGCAAGATCTCGACAATGCCACTGGCGAGGTCCTTTGTCGCCATGCCGACCACGCCATAGCTCTCCAACACGGCCTGGCTAGCAAGGCTGGCGATCGCCGTCGGCGACACTTCGATTTTGCCTAACCTGGTCTCTTCCATGACTTGTAACCCCCGCTCTTGTCCTTGTGCATCAGCCCCTACACGGTTTGCGGAAAAGCCTTCCTTATGGTATCATAGCCGCCGCTAACCAGACGACGTCGGGCCAGCACTGCTAAAGGCTGGCTCTATCTGTGTAAGAGAGGTGCAATCATGGCGAAATGTGAAAAGTGCGGCAAGACTCCGTCCTTCGGACACAATGTGAGCCACTCGATGGTGCGCACCAAGCGCCAGTGGAAGCCAAACATCCAGAAGGTAACCGTCTATGAAGACGGTAAGCCCCGCCGGATGAAGCTGTGCACGCGCTGCATGCGAACCTTGAACAAGGCATAGTTTTCAGTTCCCCTATCGGCCATGGGGCCGTCTCCGGCGCACCGGAGATGGCCTCTTTTTCTTTGCCATTCACCCCAGCGCAGCGGCGCGGAGGCCGGCAATCGCCCCGGCAATCCCATCAGCAGAGCCAAATATCGCCGAGCCCGCCACCAGGACATCTGCCCCCGCCCCGACGACCAGAGGCGCCGTCCGCACGTCGATCCCGCCATCCACTTCCAGCTCCGCTCGCGAGTCGAGCCGGTCGAGCATGGCGCGCACCCGCCCTATCTTGGCCAGAGACCTCTCGATGAACACTTGCCCACCAAACCCGGGGTTGACCGTCATCACCAGCACCCGGTCCACGTAGGCAAGGATCTCCTCGAGGGCGCCTGCGGGTGTAGACGGGTTCAGCGTAACACCTGCCCGGCAACCCAGCTCTTTGATCTGCTGCACGGTGCGGTGCAGGTGGGGGCAGGTCTCCACGTGGACTGTGAGACCATTGGCCCCGGCTGCGCAAAACGCCTCGAGGTACCGCTCGGGTTTCTCGATCATCAGGTGGACGTCGAGTGGCAGCGACGTCGACCCCCTCACCGCCCTGACCACCGGCGGCCCGACCGTGATGTTGGGCACAAAATGCCCGTCCATTACGTCAACGTGAATATAGTCGGCTCCGGCAGCCTCAGCCTCGGCCACCTGTTGGCCCAGCCGTGCGAAATCAGCAGACAGGATGGACGGCGCGATCTTGAGTCTTCCCATGCCACTCCCTTGCTGCTATGATACCTGTTTTCGTGCAAAAAAGCAAGTGCTTGTCCCCTGGCGATTGCGGCTGCATAGTCGCAACTCCGCACAAGCTCCCGCCGGACAACAGCCCGGCAGAGGCCAGAAACTCGCGCGAACTGGCAGAACGCTCGCGTTCTCGGCCTGCCGCGGATTGTAACCCGCGGTGAGCGCGAGGTGCTAGTGCGCCTCTACTCGGCTGTCAAGGGAGAATGCAATAGCCGTGCCCTGGCGATGTCATCCAGGTGTATGCCAAGTTCCTTGGTGACTTGACCAGCAAACACTGTCATGCACCCATGTCATCCTGGCGCCGGCGCAGTTGACCGCAGCCCGCTTCGATGCTGATGCCCCGTCGCAACCGAACCGTCGTCGGAATCCCATCCGCCACCAGCAGATCCCGAAAGCGGTCGACCTGTTCGCGGGCAGCCGGGCGCAGGGGCGAGCCCTGCGTGGGGTTCAACGGGATCAGGTTTACGTGACACAGCAAGCCATGCAGCAGCGCGCTCAACTGCCGGGCATGCTCAATGCCGTCGTTCACACCGTCGATAAGGGCATACTCAAAAGTGACACGGCGATTTGTCTCTTGCACATACTCCCGGACAGCCCCCAGCAGCTCTCCGAGGGGGTAGCGCCGGTTCACCGGCACCAGCCTGTTGCGCAATTCGTCGTCGGGTGCGTGCAGCGAGATTGCTAGGTTGATCGGCACTCCCTCGGCAGCCAGGCGTTGGATGCCGGGCACCAGCCCCACCGTCGAGAGGGTGATCCGCCTCGCCCCGAGATTATAACCCGCTTCATCGGTCAGGGTTTCGATCGCCTGCCAGGTTGCCTCATAGTTGGCCAGCGGCTCCCCCATGCCCATCAGCACCACGTTGGTGACCGGATGCACGGGCAAGTCGGCGCTGATGCCGAGCTCTGTCGCCCACTCTATCTCTGCCTCCCGCAACTCCCTGGCGAAATGGAGCACCTGGGCCACGATCTCCCCAGCCGATAGATTCCGGGCCAAGCCGCCCTGTCCGGTGGCGCAAAAGACGCAGCCGATGGCGCACCCGACCTGGGTAGAGATGCACGCCGTCTGGCGCTCGTCGTAGCTCATGAGCACGCTCTCGACGGTGTTGCCGTCCCGCAAGCGAAAGAGGGTCTTGCGCGTCTGCCCGGAGGCGGACACCTGCTCGGCCACAGGCGCCAGCAGCCGCAGATCGGTCTCAGCGGACAGCCGTTCGCGGAGCGCCTTGGGCAGGTTGCCCATTTCTGCGGGGTCGCCGGCCAGCGAACGGTACAGCCAGTGCCATATCTGATCAGCGCGAAAGCGCGGCTGGCCCCATCCGGCCAACAGGTCTGCCAGTTGGGCGTGCGTGAGATCGTAGAGCGCGATCCGGTCAGCCACCCACCAACTCCTTCCAGACGGCGTAAAGGTGCGCCACGTCATCAAAGACCAGATCAGGCTGGACCTCCGAAGTGGATAGCCTGGCCTCATCGGTCACGCCGCTCATGACCAGGATCGTGCGCATGCCTGCGCGCTGTGCGCCCAGAATGTCGGTCTCGAGCCGGTCGCCCAACATCGCCGTGGCGGCAGGGCCGGCCCCCATGAGCGCCATCGCCTGCTCCATCATCGCGGTCCCCGGCTTGCCGATGATGACCGGCTGGACGCCGCTGGCCGCCTGCAGGAAGGCCAGCAAGGAACCCGCGCCGGGCAGGATGCCCCGCTCCGATGGAAAGGTGAGGTCCGGATTGCTGCCAATGAATCGCGCCCCGGCCCGGATCTGTTGGGCAGCGTGGGCCAGTTGCTCATAGCAGACAGTAAAGTCCATGCCAACCGCCACGAACTCGGCGCCGTCCTCGACCAGGCAAAAGCCTGCCTCCTCGATCGCCGTCCGCAGGCCATCCATCCCCACAACATGCACCTTTGCCCCCGGCGGCGCAATGCCTGCCAGGTAGCTCGCCGTCGCAAGCGCGGAGGTCAGCACCTCCTCGGGGAAGACCTCTACCGCCATCCGCGCCAGCTTGTCGACGAATTGCTGTGGCGTGCGCGTGGCGTTGTTGGTCGCCAGCACAAAGCCCATCCCCTGCTGCCTCAGAAAGTCGATCAGCTCACCTGCCCCCGGAATGCCCTCATTACCGCGGTA
>JBFFCR010000094.1:0-11060 GCA_041559855.1 Anaerolineae bacterium
GGTGCGCACGCACGTTGGAGAATACGACGAAACCCTCATTCGCCAGGCCATCCTGCGCGAGATCGATCGCGGAGGTCAGGTCTATTTTGTCCACAACCGCGTCATGAGCATCTACCAGATGGCCCAGCGACTGCGCAAGATGGTGCCCGAAGCCAAGATCGGCGTTGCTCACGGGCAGATGGCCGAGCGAGAACTCGAACAGGTGATGCTCGAGTATGCCGCGGGTAACGTCGATGTCCTCGTATGCACCAGCATCATCGAGAGCGGGCTTGATATCCCCAACGCGAACACCCTCATTGTCAATCGCGCCGAACGCTTTGGCCTGGCCCAGCTCTACCAACTCAGGGGGCGCGTGGGCCGCAGCGCCCAGCGCGCTTATGCCTATTTCCTGCATCCGGTAACGACCTCTCTGAGCGAGACCGCCCGCCAGCGTCTGGATACCATTAGCGAAGCCACCGAGTTGGGCGCCGGCTTTCGCATCGCCATGCGCGACATGGAGATCCGCGGTGCTGGCGACCTCCTGGGTTCGCGCCAGCACGGCCACATTGCAGCCATCGGCTTTGACCTCTACACCCGCCTCCTGGCCCAGGCCGTCCAAGAAGCGCGGGTACAGGGGGAGACCACCGGCCAGAGACTCCCCGAGACTGAACTGGTGGATGAGATGTCCGCGTACGTGCAGCCCCTGGAGCAGGCCGTCCAGATCAACTTGCCACTGGCTGCCTACCTTCCTGAATCGTACGTGCCTGACGACAAGCTGCGGCTCCAACTCTACCGCCGTTTCGCTGGCCTCACTACCCACAAAGAGATCGACGAGTTGCGTGCCGAGCTTGAGGACCGCTTTGGCAAGCTGCCCGAAGAAGCTGACAACCTCTGCTTCCAGCTCGGCCTCAAGCTCGATGCCGTCCGGGCAGGTGCCAAGGCCATCACCACCGAGGAAGGGCAGATCATGGTGCGGGCCGACAGCCTGGAAGACCTGGACCGCGTCTGGCTCCAGAGACGCCTGGGCGATCGCGCCCGAGTAGCGCGTCGCGCCGTCTGGCTGCCCCTCGATGAGGACGACCGCTGGCGCACCGCACTGGTCGCCGCTTTGCGGGCGATCATCGAAGGGCTGGGCTAGGTGCACGCCCCATCCGCATCCAGTAGCTAGAGCCCTAATCTGCATGCCGGGACGGCCAATCCTGCCTTCCGATTTGACCCCCCACCACCCGTATGCTATACTTTCACCGAAGTGGACCCGAATTCGATTGCCATGATGCTCGACATTCAGTCCATTTCAGCCGCAGGCGAGGATGCAGGCGGCAAGCAATTGACAAGAGGTCTTGGAGGTTTCTTTGATTCCAGATAGCGATCTGGAGGCACTGCAGTCGTTCAATGGTCACGGGAGCATTACGCTGAGCGCCTACCTACGGCTGGACACCCCCGAACATCAGACGTCCGCGTATGATGAATTCGTACAACAGATGAAACTAAGGCTTGACGAGTGCGGCTCCAAGCCCGAGTGTCGCGAGGCGCTCAAAGAGGACATGGAGATCGTGGGCCTGTACCTTCGCACCAACGGTCATCGTGACTATGCAGGAGTTGCCATATTCTCCTGCGCCGCCGAGCTGTTTTGGCGCGTCTACCCGCTGCCGGAGCCCTTGCCCAATCAGGTCTCTGTGGGCGCCAAGTTCGACATCTCTCCACTCAAGCAGGTGCTGGGACGCCGCGCCGTTCACTGAACCGATACCGCGACCGGCGGTAGTTCATAATTCAGTGGGAGCCTGCCCGGGCAGGCTCCCACATTTTCATCCCCTGCCCTCTTGTTTTCTGCTCCCAACTCACCGCTGTGCCTGGAGAATCGGTCAAGAGGGCGACCATTCGCAGGTTGCACAATCATCTCGCCAACAGAGCAGGCCCAAGTCAATCTATACCCTGGGCTCCCCATTGCCTATGTGGAAGGGGTTCTTGGCAAGCTCTGGGCAAGGAAGTGCAACACCTGCTGCCAGCTTGCGACGTTCGCCCGTGCATTGGCCTGTGGCGTCGCGCCAAAGGCCCCGACAGGCCCGCTGGCAGGTGCTCGCCCATAGGTGGGCACGTAGGGCAGGCCATGACAATGGGGCAGGCCGATCGAATGCCCGGCGCCACCGTAGCAAAAGTGGAAATGCGGATGCGCAAAGCCGTGCCGTTCCAAGCGGGCCATGATCCTCTCAGCAAAGACGGGCGAAGGAATGGCCTGATCATCCTCCCCAGTCAAAAGCAAAACCGGCCCGTTGATCT
Organism: Anaerolineae bacterium; assembly: GCA_041559855.1. GTDB lineage: Bacteria > Chloroflexota > Anaerolineae > JAAYZQ01 > JAAYZQ01 > JBFFCR01. Next base: position 2,257 of record JBFFCR010000094.1, read on the forward strand.
GCTCCACAGGGATCTCTGCCGCAGCCGGAACCGAGCCGTCCGCCAGCATCCGGAGAAGTACCGGCTTGATCGAAACCGGCTCTCGCGCCCGGATCAGCTCCTCGAAGCGTTGCTCCTCCTCAGGAGTCAGAACGATCGGCACAAAGGGCAGGGGCTGTCCGCCATGACAGGCGGGGGGCACGTTTTCGGGCCCCTGGCTCGCCACGATCCCTAGCGGAACGTAGCCAACCGCCGCCCGGACATCAGGGCAGGTTGCTGCCGCAAGCAAGCCGAACATGCCACCCAGCGACGTGCCGATGATGGCCATCGCCTCCCCGTCGACCTCGGGTCTGGCCTGCAACCAGCCAATGGCTCGCTCAAAGTACTCTAGCGGAATCTCGTGGGGTTGAGGTGGCAAGCACTCAGTCCCAAAGTAACCCAAGGCCAGCGCGACGTAGCCCCGAGCAGCCAGCAATGCTGCACCGTGCTCCAGGATGCCCCCGTCGCCGCCACCCAGGACGATTACACCTGGATGAGGACCAGGCCGCTGGGGACGAAAGAGCACGCCGTCCAGGCCCTGTTCTTGCACCTCAACGCGGGCCACGTCCGCTGCCAGGAACAGCCGCTCAACCCGTGCCTCGGCTGCAACCTCACCAGCTACCTCTGCGCTGAATCGTATCCGGATGGGATCCAGCGTGCGCTTGCGAAAGTAACACTCCTCCTCGGCAGCTGGGTCAAGTTCCATCGACCACATCAACCCCATCGGATCGGCAGGCTCGTAGCTGCCCTCAGTGGGAGCTTGATGTGCGAGATCCACGGCGCCGCGGCTGTCTGTCTCAAAGACCGCGTACGAGCCCCATGCACGTCCCAGATCGTCACCATGGGTCCCAGCACGCACCGTCACCCGCTGGTGCGGCTCGAAACCAGTGAGCCGGATTGTTATCGGCACATCAGTCATGGCAACTTGGGGCTCGATCTCGATTCTGCCGGCACGCTGCAAAGCGGTCGTCATTTCTTCTGCCTCCTCAGAGAGGCTTCCATCGCTGCTGCACCCATCACCCAACTCACTTTGGCATCACAGGTTCCGCGAGCGGATCATGGAGATCAGCAGCCACGCCCCCGCAAACACGGCCCCTAGAAAGGATATCTGCGCCACCGGAATGCCTACCCCCAGGATCGGCAGCTCCCATTGATCCTTTCCCCCGTGCAGGATCAGCGCCGAACCTATGATCAACGCCGCGACCACGATGCTGAACGCCACACGGTTCACCATGCTGTTCGCCTTCTGCACGATCGTCTCCAGGCGGCGCACATCGACCCCGAGGGTGATCTCCCCCTCCTCCAGCTGATCCCAGAGATCATCCAATCTCCTCGGAAAAGCCTGAGCCAGATCCGCCGCCTGACGCAGGGCTCGCAACCCTCGCCGCCCCGCCGCCACAGGCGACATCCGCTCGCGGACCAACTGCTCGGCAAAGGGACGTACCGCATCCACCAGCACAAACTCCGGATCGAGCAGCCGGCCTGTACCCTCCAACGTGATAAGCGTCCGCGCCAGCAAGGCTAGATCGCCCGGGAGGTATACCCTGTGCTGGTATGCCGTCGTAAAGATCTCGCCTAGCATCTCACCCACTGGAATCTCTTCCAGTGATATGCCCCAGTAGCGCATAAGAAGCCGCTGCAGATCGTACTCCATCGCATCCAGTGAGGGCCGGCCTCGCGTGGCGCCCATTCTCACCACCGTGCGCGCCAGGCCGGCCGCATCCTCGTCGATGATCTGGATGAACATGTCACCCAGCATCTCCTTCTGACCGTGCGTCAGATAGCCAGCCGTGCCGAAATCGACAAAGCCGATCCGCTCCCCGACCACCATGATGTTGGCCGGGTGAGGATCGGCGTGATAGAATCCATCCACGAATATCTGCTTCAGGTAGGCCTCGATCCCCAGCTTGGCGATCGACGTCAGATCGTACCCGGCTTTGCGCAAACGCGAGACCTCATTGACCTGGATTCCCTCCAGGTATTCCAGGGTGATGACTCGCCTTCTGGTCACGTTCCAGAAGACACGCGGCACCACGAAACGAGAATCGCGGCTCAGGTTGTTGCGCAGCCGCTCAGCGTGGCGCCCCTCCACCTGGTAGTCAAGCTCCTGCCGGAGAGAGCGAGCCAGCTCGCTGCTTATCGCCACCAGGTTGTAGTCGCGCATCATCTCCGAGCGATTTTCAAGGAAACGTGCTTGATGCAGCAACAGATCCAGATCTGCCTCAACCACCCTCTCGATGCCCGGGCGCTGGACCTTAACCACTATCTCCTGGCCGTCGAGCAGCGTGGCCCGGTGCACCTGCCCAATGGACGCAGATGCGAGCGGGGCATCGTCGAAGGAAGCGAACAACTCGTCTACCGGAGCACCCAACTCGCTCTCGATCACGCTCCGTATCTCGTCCGCTGCCACCGGCGGAGCCGAGTCGAGCAGTTTCGAAAACTCCTCGATGTAATCTGGCGGGAGGAGATCGGCCCGACCGCTCAGAAGCTGGCCCAGTTTGATGTATGTCGCCCCCAGCTCTTCCAGGGTGTGGCGCAGCCGTTGCGGCACCGTTAGACGTCCCACCGAGTCATCGGCGCGCACCGCCCGGCGGCGCAAAAAGCGCGGCACAAAGCGATCCAGTGCCAACTGCTCCACCAGAAATCCTAGCCCGTTGCGCACCAGGATCTCGGTTATCCTCCGCCCGCGCGCGATCTCGGCCAGCCGGCGGCGCAAGGGAAAGAACGACATCAGCTATCCCTCCTCCCTATGCGGGACCCACAGCCCCGATCCCAGCCACTCGCGTCCACCTTGCCTCCATCATGTCCATCGAGACCATTATACTCCAGATCAAAAGGTCCGACAAACCCTGATCGCCATGGCCTTGACGAACCGAGCGAGGCACACCCGAACCAGCAAGATCTGCATGCGCCTGGGTTGGGAACTCAGCCAGGCGATCAGCCCCCTACAGCACTGAGCCGAGTGCGGCGGATGACAGGCGCTCTGAGGTGTGATATAATCATTTTGCGTCTATGGCCCTGTGCAGGAGGAAAGATGACATCAGAACCACTTCACCAGGATGTTCCGCATGACCTGTGCACCCACCGCGCTGCAGAAGAGTGTGCCGGGTGCGAGCTCTCAGCCAGCCTGATGTGCCGCTTTGAGATGGGGGACCTGGTCGCTTTCTTGCTGGGCTTCCTTCCCTTTGGGATAGCCGTCGTGGCCGGCATGATCCTCGGTGGCTATGGCTGGTGGCTACTGGGCTGGCTCTCCATCTGGGTCCTCTTTTTCTTTGTGGTGGAGGGCCGGGTATTGTGCAGTCACTGTCCCTTCTGGGCCGAGGAAGGCTGGGTACTGCACTGCCACGCCAACTATGGCGTGATCAAGTTCTGGAAATTCAGGCCAGGCCCGATGAGCCGCCTGGAAAAGGCCTTGTTCGGTGCCGGGACTGCTGTCTTTGGACTGTATCCCATCGTCTTTATGATCCTTGGTGGCCAATGGCTCCTCCTCGCCATAGCACTCACGGCCATCCCTGGCTTCGCCCTCAACATCCGAAGGAATGCTTGCGTCCGCTGCATCAACTTTTCGTGTCCGGTCAACGCGGTGCCCAAGCCGCTGGTCGACGCCTATCTGCGGCGCAACCCGGTCATGCGGGAGGCGTGGGAAGCCAGCGGATATCGTTTGGACGAGTGAGCGAGCAAAGGCATGTCCCATGAAACGTTCTGAGATCAATACCATCATGCGCGACGCGGATGCGTTCATCAAGGAGCGAGGCTTCTACTTGCCTCCCTTTGCCTACTGGAGCCCCGACGATTGGGCCAGCAAGGGCCCTGAGGTCCGCGAGATCGTCGACAATGGCCTCGGTTGGGACATTACCGACTTTGGGCAGGGCGACTACCGGAACCAGGGTCTGTTCCTATTCACCCTGCGCAACGGCACGCCCGAGAACCTCAGGAGCAAGCACGGCAAGATCTATGCCGAGAAGATCATGGTCGTTGACCCCGACCAGGTCACGCCGATGCACTTTCACTGGACCAAGACGGAGGACATTATCAACCGCGGGGGCGGCAAGCTGATAGTCAGGCTCTACAACGCCACAGAGGATGGCGAACTGGACGACAGCCCTGTCGCAGTCAGCATGGACGGCGTGCGTCACACGGTCAGCGCTGGTGATGCGGTCGTCCTTGCACCCGGCGAGAGTATCACCCTCCCGCCATACCTATACCCCAGCTTCTGGGGGACCGAGAGCCGGGTGCTCGTCGGTGAGGTCTCGGCGGTCAACGACGACAAACAAGACAATCGCTTCCACCAGCCAGTTGGCCGGTTTCCTGACATCACCGAGGACGAGCCGCCCCTCTACCTCCTCGTCAACGACTATGCCAGCTACTATCGGCTCTAGCGTGCCCATGTCTGGCCCGCAGCGCCGTGATGGCCCCGGAGTCCAAGAGCCCCTAGCAAGGTCAGTTTACGGCCCTTGCCGGCACTTCGATGCGAATAGCGTCTCCTGAAGAATGACAATACCAAGTGAGTTCCCATCGACAGGTATACAACACCAAGGCGCATTGCCCGCCCCCGTATCTTGTGGTATCATGAGCCCGGAGGGATAGCCCGATGAGTGACCGGACAGACAAGAAGGCGGAAAAGATCGCCAATTCTTGTGGATGGATCGCAGCTGTAGCAGTCATTCTACTTGCCATCGTAGTATGCATCGGCATTGTCTGGTTTGCCGTGTGGCTCAACACCTGATCGCATTCCCTACCTCAAAGCGAACTCTGCGTGAAAACGCACTATTGCCGCTCCTCGCGATTGCTGGTATAATCGAGGCAAGCAAACGAAGCAATCCGCTCCCAACAGAATCCCCCTGCTGCATCCTGCTTCCGGGGGAGATCGAGGGAGCATCTCTGCGAGGATACACCTGTGACGTATGACGTTATCGTCGTCGGGGCCGGGCACGCGGGTTGCGAAGCAGCCCTGGCAGCCGCGCGCATGGGAGCGCAGACGCTCCTGCTCACCATGAACCTCGACCTCATTGCGCAGATGCCCTGCAACCCAAGTATCGGCGGGCCGGGCAAGGGACACCTGGTGCGCGAGATCGACGCCCTCGGTGGCGAAATGGCCCGCGCCGCAGACAGTACACACATCCAAATTCGCCTCCTGAATCAGAGCAAGGGGCCCGCCGTGCACGCCTTGCGGGTACAGGCCGACAAGCGACGCTACTCCCTGCATATGAAGCACGCCGTCGAGTCAGCGCCCAACCTTCACCTCAAACAGGCCCGCGTCGAGGGCCTGCTCGTGGAGGGCGACCGGGTGCGCGGCATCGTGACCCACACGGGCCGCCACTATTATGGCCTGACCGTCATTCTGACCACAGGTACCTTTCTCGCCGGGCGTGTCCTCTCCGGCGAGAAAAGCTGGCCTGCAGGTCGTGCCGGTGAGTTTCCCGCCAATCGTCTATCTACCAGCCTGCGCGATCTGGGCTTTCCCCTCGTCCGGCTCCAGACCAACACGCCACCCCGCATAGATGCTAGGACCATCGACTTTTCCCTCACCACACCCCAGCCCGGCAGCGAGACCCCGCTCTACTTCTCAGAGGCCGGCCCCGGGATGCGCTTGCCTGCCTTCCTGCAAACGACGCCCAATCCCGCCTACCCTGTAGACCGGTTTCCCGATTGGCGACCCCAACTGCCCTGCTACGCAGTCTATACCACACCGGCTACACTTCAGGTCGTTCGCGACAACCTGCACCGATCGCCCATCGCGCCGGGGACCATCGATGCCGCTGGCCCGCGCTATTGTCCCAGCTTTGAGGAAAAGGTAGTACGCTTTCCGCAAAAGGAGCGCCACCAGCTATTCCTTGAGCCCGAGGGCTGGCACACCGGCGAGGTTTACGTCCAGGGGTTCTTTACGGGGATGCCCGAAGAGGTCCAGCTCTCCATGCTGCACTCCATCCCGGCCCTGCGCCAGGCAGAGATCATGCGCCCGGGCTATGCCATCGAGTATGACAGCGTTCCCTGCCAGCAGGTCAGCGCCGCGCTGGAGACTAAGCTTGTCGAGGGTCTCTTTCATGCCGGGCAGATCAACGGGACCAGTGGCTACGAGGAAGCCGCCGCCCAGGGCCTGGTTGCCGGCATGAACGCTGCCCTGAAGGTACAGGGTAGTCCGCCCATCGTCCTGCGCAGAGACCAGGCTTACATCGGCGTCCTGATCGACGACCTGGTCACCAAGGTTATCGACGAGCCCTACCGCATCATGACCAGCAGGGCCGAGTACCGCCTGCTCCTGCGCCAGGACAACGCCGACCTGCGGCTGGCCCAGATTGGCTACGAGACAGGTCTGTTGCCCCCCGAGCGCTACAAGCGTGTGGAGGCCAAGCGACGGGGAGTCGAGACCGAGCTAGGACGGCTCTCCAGCATCTGGCTGCGACCGAGCGACGATGGGATCAACGATCGCCTGGCGGAACAGGGACTGCCCGCATTGCACGACGGCGTCAACGCCCTCCAGTTCCTTCGCCGCCCTCAGGTCGACTATGCCCTGGTAGCTGCCCTTGCCCCGCCACCCGCGCCTTTGGCCCCCGGCGTCGCCGAACAGGTCCAGATCGAGGCCAAGTACGCGGGATATATCGAGAAACAGGCGATCGAGGTCGCCCGCTTCCGCCGCCTGGAAGACCGCCGCATACCGCACGGCCTCGACTATGGCGCTCTGACTGGTCTACGAACCGAGGCCCGCGAAAAGCTGGCCTACGTCCGGCCCGCTACTGTGGGGCAGGCGACCCGGTTGGCAGGCGTCAACCCTGCCGACATCTCTGTGCTGCTCGTGCACCTCAAGCGGTTGGAGTCCGGCCCCACGCTCGTGGATAGCAGCGAACCGGCGGGCCAGCCTGAGAACCAGGGGGAGGTCTGACCATGGCTGGACGGTGCCCTCACCTTGGCCTGGTTGGGAACAGATACCAAGTAGTCGCGGAATCCGATCTGCGCCTTCGCTGCTATCTACACAGACAGCCGGAGCGGATCGCAGGCGCGCACCAGAGCAAGACATGCCTCACCTCCGGCTACCGCCGCTGCCCACGTCTCAGAGCAGCAGCCGCTGAGAGCCTCGCCAGACGCTCCGCCTCCCGGACGGGACCTCGCTCAGGCACTGGGTTCCCTGTGGCTGGACCGGCTGCCCGGGCACCAGCGGGTGCCCCGTACACTGAACTGCGCAGAGGCCGCGCCAGAGCAAAGGCGCGCCGTCGCTGGAACCTGACCGAACTTGTGGTAGCAATGCTGATCGTGTCTATCCTCCTTGCCTGTTCCTTTGTCGGATACACGATCGCCTACCGGGCCAAGATCGGCCCTGGCATGGGCGCGCCATCCTCAGTCGCTCACGCGCCCCGAGCCAGCGCGCAGCCGGCCCTGGTTCCTGCCTCCATGCCCACGCCACTGCCAATCATCCCAACCCTGGAACCCGCTCCCGGCACGCCAGGACCCACGAGAGATTCGTCACCCGCAACTCCGATCTCGCCGACCTCCATACCCGAGCCGACACTGGTATTCCCCTCGCCGGTCACCCGCGAACCAGCAACTTCTCCCCCAACTCGTCTGGTGATCCCCGGGATCTCCCTGGATATCCCTGTCATTCCAGTGGGTGTCAAGACCATCAGCAATGCAAGTGGATCGAAGGTCGTGTGGGCCGACGTGCCCAACGCCGGTGCCTTTCACCAGACATCGGCCTATCCCGGCAATTCGGGCAATACCGTGATCAACGGCCACCGGGACATCCTGGGTTCGGTGTTCCGCTACCTGAACAAGGTGGAGGTGGGCGACGAGATCAACGTCTATGTCGGCGACGTGGAATACCCATACGTTGTCACCGAGACGCTCATCGTGCCGGAGACCTTTGCCTCCGCCAGCCAGCGACAGGAGAACCTCCGCCTCATCGGCTTCATGCCCGAGGAACGTCTGACCCTGGTCACCTGCACCCCGATCGGCCTGGCGACCCACCGTTTGCTTGTCATTGCCAAGCCGCCGCCGGAAAACGAGCCATAGGTACCCGGGGCAGACACCGGAATGAGCCGCGCCAGCCAGCAGAAATGGGTCAGATCGATTTGCCGGGCAGTCCCATCCATGCTATAATTCCCAACGATAATGTCGTCTAAGGAGCAGGTGATGACAGGCGAAAGCACACTGGTAGACGCTTTTCTTTTCCCACGCCTCACTGTGAGAGAGAGTGGGCGCGTGATTCGAGAGATCGAGCTCAGCGGCGAGCTGGGCATTGGCCGCGCCGAGGACAACGGCCTGCAGTTGATGGACCTCAAGGCTTCGCGGCACCACGCCCGGATCCATGCCGAAGGCAATCTCTTTCTCCTGACCGATCTCGATAGCGCCAATGGCACACGGGTCAACGGCATAGCGCTCACCGAACCACACACCCTCGAGCACGGCGACCGAATCACCATCGGCGACACAGAGATCGTCTACCACGTGCCGGGTCGGGCCGACCAAGATACCCTCTCAATGAAGGGACTGCCTCCCGCCGTGCGGACCGCGGAAGCCACCGAGGTGATGCAGGTGTCCAGACCAGCGCAGGAGCCGGCAAGACGCCTAGGCCGACAACCGATCGGCATCATCATCCTTGCCGCCCTGGCAATCGTCGCCATCATCGCTGCCATCATCTTTATCCCCAGACTGCTCCGCTCCGAACCAGCTGCGCCGACGGCAACCGCGGCCGGACCCACCGCCCCGGCAGAGACAGAGCAGCCCGATGCCTCGCCCGAAGCCACCGTGCCCTCCACGCCTGTGAGCAGCGTAGACCCTGCCGAGATGCAGGA